>NZ_MSHA01000024.1:0-2302 GCF_001940965.1 Bacteroides sp. Phil13
GGCATATTGGTAAAGAATACCAAAGGCAGACGTCCGGAGAACAAACCGCTACCACCACGCAGCTTCAAAGTATTGTTGCCAAGTATATCCCAACTGAAACCTATACGGGGAGATACTGTCAATGAGTTTCCGGGCCATTTACCGGTATCGATATGACGGCCGTTGTAGTCGAGGTCAAGAATAGCATTGTTGGTCATCAAGTCACCATTATCAAAGAAGAGTCCGTCGAAGCGCAGACCGGCTGTAACCTTGAAATCGGAACGTACGTTCCATTCGTCTTGCAAGTAGAAGCCCAATTTATTGTACTGAACACGTGATGCAGGTTCGTTTTCACCGTTATAGCCATAAGTCAAACATACAATTTCCGGAGCAGCTCCTTGAACAAAGTCATCCAGGCTGGTATAGCGATAATATCCTGTACCGTTACGGAGATACTGGTTGTCGGCCATTTGATGCTCATAGTTCAAGCCAACCATGATTTTATGATTGCCGGTATAGTAAGTTACGTCATCTTTTATATTCCACACTGTGTTGTGGACTGCGTTATTGTAAGTGAAAAGTTCTTCACCAAAAGAGATGTAGTTTTGATTGTCTTTCAAAATATCGACAAATGGGAAAATACTGGAATTAGTACCACGTACGTCATCCAACTTGGAGAATGTTGCCAAAAACTGGTTGGACAAGGTAGCAGAGAAGCGGCTGTTAAGGTCGAAAGACAATGAATGTACCAAGTTATCCAAGGAATACATGGAGTTGGCATACGACATGGCATACTGTGAAGTACGACTACCCGACATACGAGTACCACCGTCCATAGAGGAAGCGTTAGGGGCATTCCATACGGTATTCTTGGTATAGTTATAACGCAAAGCCAAGCGATGGTTGTTGTTGATGTTCCAGTCTATACGTGCCAATAATTTAGTGTTCTTATTGTCAGACGGGAAGCTGCTGAATGAACCGGTGTCATAGCCATATCTTTCTTTCGCTATATCGGACACATTCTGAAGATCGGCAACGGTTGCACGTGAGATGTATGCGTCTGCATTGGCCACACCGTCTTCGGAAGCACGCCAGCGATTGGCAATTGCAGGAGTATTCTGCAGCTCGCCGTTTGCAAAGAAGAAGAGCTTATTCTTGATTATCGGACCGCCAATAGTAAAACCATATGTAGTTGACTGGTCTTTCTCGCGAGCACCTAAGATTGTTTCACGATCAATGGCATCACCGCGCATGTTTTCATTCTGGTGATAAATATAAGCTGTACCTTTGTAAGTATTGGTACCTGATTTGGTAATGGCATTGATACCGCCACCGATGAAGTTGGTCTGGCGTACATCAAACGGAGATATGACAATCTGAATTTCGTCAATCGCCTCTATAGAGACCGGATTACCGCCACCAGGCAGGTTGGAACTCAAACCGAAGTTGTTGTTGAAGTTGGCACCGTCGATTGTGAAGTTGGCTGTACGACCGTCAGATCCGGCAAACGACATCCCATTACCACCGTAAGCAGACAAACGGGAATAGTCGGTAATGCTACGGCTTACAGAAGGCATGCTGGTAATCTGTGTATTGGAAATGTTGGTTGTCGCTCCGGTCTTCTCGGAGGCAAATTTAGTCTTTTGAGCTGTAACAACCACTTCCTCAAGAAGCTCTGATGATTCTTTCATCTGTACATTCAGATTGTAGACTTCACCTAATTGAAGAGTTACATCCTTAAACATCATTGTTTGGTAACCGATGTAAGAGACTTCCACGCTGTAAGGTCCGCCTGCCCGCATACCTTGAATGGTATAACGACCATCGATGTTTGTAATTGCGCCATATCGTGTCCCGGAAGGCTCGTGTATAGCCTGAACTGTTGCACCGATAATGGCTTCCTTGTCTGGGTCTGTTACCTTTCCACTTAATGAGGAGGTAGTCACCTGAGCCTTAGCTGTCATTGCGACTATCACCATAATTGTGGAAAGAATGAATCGCATTCTTTTTGCCATGAGATTTTAATTAATATGATTAAACTATTAAAAAACGTTGCAAATTTAAACAATAACTTTCAGATTACCGTTACATATCAATTACAATTTTTATTATATCTTTGGTATAAAAATGTATTTGTCAAAAGAAAACGGTGATTTTGTCAAGGACGTGCTCAATCTACCTGAAGAAACAGGTTGATTGAGCACGTCCTTGACAACCTCAATATCTTTACTTCCCCAAAATTAAAGTGGGAGAAAACGACTTTAATTTTCTCCTATTCGATTGACGGGCATGTCATGATTTTAGGTAGCTTTCTTAAAAGCTG
>NZ_MSHA01000025.1:0-930 GCF_001940965.1 Bacteroides sp. Phil13
CCGATGCCTCAGACTCGTGAGCACATTCTGCTGGCTCGTCAGGTAAACGTACCGAAGCTTGTTGTATTTATGAACAAGTGCGATATGGTTGATGACGAAGAAATGTTGGAACTCGTTGAAATGGAAATGCGCGAACTGTTGGCTGCATACGAATTTGACGGTGACAATACTCCTATCATCCGTGGTTCTGCTCTTGGTGCATTGAATGGCGTAGAAAAATGGGAAGATAAAGTTATGGAGCTGATGGATGCTGTTGATACTTGGATTCCGCTGCCTCCGCGTGATGTTGATAAACCGTTCTTGATGCCGGTTGAAGACGTATTCTCTATTACTGGTCGTGGTACTGTTGCTACTGGTCGTATCGAAACTGGTGTTATTCACGTAGGTGATGAAGTTGAGATCCTCGGTTTGGGTGAAGATAAGAAATCAGTTGTAACTGGCGTTGAAATGTTCCGCAAATTGTTGGATCAGGGTGAAGCTGGTGACAATGTTGGTTTGTTGCTTCGTGGTATTGATAAGAACGAAATCAAACGTGGTATGGTTCTTTGTAAACCGGGTCAGATTAAGCCTCACTCTAAGTTCAAAGCTTCTATCTATGTTTTGAAGAAAGAAGAAGGTGGTCGTCATACTCCGTTCCACAACAAATATCGTCCTCAATTCTATCTGCGTACTATGGACTGTACAGGTGAAATCACTCTTCCGGAAGGAACTGAAATGGTAATGCCTGGTGATAACGTAGAAATCAACGTAGAATTGATCTATCCGGTAGCTCTGAACGTAGGTTTGCGTTTTGCTATCCGCGAAGGTGGTCGTACGGTAGGTTCAGGTCAGATTACTGAAATTCTTGACTAATTACCAAATATTTTAATCAGTTCCCGGTGTATATCGGGAACTGATTATGTTCACACGGGAGTAGCTCAGTTGGTAGAG
>NZ_MSHA01000025.1:993-2257 GCF_001940965.1 Bacteroides sp. Phil13
AGTAGTTGTTTTATATGCTTCCCTGCTTATTGCATTGGTAGTATTTGCGATGGACTTCTGTTTCCAGAACGTAATGGAGAAAATTATTTATCCACACTAAAAAACGAGGGAAATGTCTGAGATTGAAAAGAAATGGTACGTTCTGCGTGCTATTAGCGGAAAAGAAGCTAAGGTGAAGGAATACCTTGAAGCTGATATTAAAAACAGCGACCTTGGTGATTATGTATCTCAGGTATTGATTCCTACCGAAAAGGTTTATCAGGTTCGCAATGGAAAGAAAATTGTGAAAGAGAGAAGTTATCTCCCTGGTTACGTTTTGGTGGAGGCAGCTCTGGTTGGTGAGGTAGCTCACCACTTGAGAAATACTCCTAATGTGATTGGATTCTTAGGTGGATCGGATAAACCTGTTCCCCTGAGACAATCGGAAGTGAATCGTATACTTGGTACGGTGGACGAGCTGCAGGATGCTACTGAAGAGCTTAGTATCCCGTATGTAGTCGGTGAAACTGTGAAAGTAAATTACGGCCCGTTCAGTGGATTCAGTGGAATCATTGAAGAAGTGAACACCGAGAAGAAGAAACTCAAGGTTATGGTAAAGATATTCGGACGGAAAACTCCGCTCGAATTAGGCTTTATGCAAGTTGAAAAAGAATAATACAGGTGTTACGCTGTAGTGTTCTTTGATTAATGTTTATATATAAATCAATAAAAAAATGGCTAAAGAAGTTGCTGGACTAATCAAATTACAGATTAAAGGAGGCGCGGCAAATCCATCACCTCCCGTAGGACCTGCTTTGGGTTCAAAGGGTATTAACATCATGGAGTTTTGCAAGCAATTCAACGCCAGAACCCAAGACAAAGCAGGAAAAATTCTTCCTGTGATTATCACTTACTACGCAGATAAGTCTTTCGATTTTGTAATCAAGACTCCTCCCGTTGCTATTCAATTGCTTGAAGTAGCTAAGGTAAAGAGTGGTTCTGCTGAGCCTAACCGTAAGAAAGTTGCCGAGATTACTTGGGAACAGGTTCGTACGATTGCTCAGGACAAATTGGTGGACTTGAACTGTTTCACTGTAGAAGCTGCCATGACAATGGTTGCTGGTACAGCTAGAAGTATGGGTATCACTGTAAAAGGGGAGTTCCCGGTTAATAACTAATAAACTTCAATTAGAATGGGTAAACTGACAAAAAAACAAAAGTTGGCTGCAGAAAAAATTGAAGCAGGGAAAGCATACTCACTGAAAGAAGCTGCATCTTTGGTAAA
>NZ_MSHA01000026.1:0-3877 GCF_001940965.1 Bacteroides sp. Phil13
GCAGAGGTTACAAAGGTAATATTCATTCCGAGAATTCTGGTAATACTATCGATATTAATTTCAGGGAAAATGATTTGTTCCTGAATACCAAGAGTATAGTTACCCTTTCCATCAAACTTACTTTCAATACCCTTGAAGTCACGGATACGAGGAAGAGCTACACGAACCAATTTTTCAAGAAATTCGTACATTCTCTCACGACGCAAAGTTACCATAACACCAATAGGCATTTTTTTACGCAACTTAAAGTTAGCGATATCTTTACGAGAAATGGTTGCTACAGCTTTCTGACCTGTGATAGCAGTCATTTCATTAATTGCCACTTCGATAATCTTCTTATCAGCAACAGCCATACCCAAACCCTGATTGATAACAATCTTCTTAAGTACGGGTACCTGCATTGCAGAAGAATACTGGAACTGTGATTTCAATGCAGGCGCAATACGCTCTACATATTCTTTCTTAAGGCTAGCAGTATTACTCATTACTTAATCTCCTCTCCTGATTTTTTAGAAACACGTGCAATAGTCTTCTTACCATTTTCATCAATAGTTACTTTACGACTGATACGCGTGGCTTTACCCGTTTTAGGATCTACGGGATTCAAGTTAGACAAATGGATAGAAGCTTCCTGCTTCACAATACCACCCTGGGGGTTCTTTGCATTAGGCTTAGTGCTCTTGGACACCATGTTGATACCTTCAACAATTGCACGATTTTTATCAACAAGAACCTTCAACACACGACCAGTTTTGCCTTTGTCTTCACCAGCATTTACGTAAACTGTATCGCCTTTTTTAATATGTAATTTACTCATTACTTAAATCTTTTACAAAATTAAAGTACTTCAGGAGCGAGTGACACAACTTTCATGTTAGTAGCACGAAGTTCACGAGCTACCGGACCGAAAATACGACTACCTCTAATCTCGCCTGCGTTGTTCAACAACACACAAGCATTATCATCAAAACGTATATAAGAACCATCGGGACGACGGATTTCTTTCTTAGTACGTACGATCAAAGCTTTAGACACTGCACCTTTTTTAATATCACTTGAAGGGATGACGCTCTTTACAGAAACAACAATTACGTCCCCTACTGAAGCATAACGACGACCCGTACCGCCCAAAACGCGAATACAGAGAGCTTCTTTTGCTCCACTGTTATCACATACTGTAATTCTGGATTCTACTTGTATCATAATTACTTAGCTCTTTCAATTATTTCTACCAATCTCCATCTTTTAGTCTTGCTCAAAGGACGAGTCTCCATAATAAGTACAGTATCACCGATATTGCACTCATTTTTTTCATCATGAGCATGGTACTTCTTAGTCTTGCTAACGAACTTACCATATATGGGGTGTTTCTCTTTAAACTTAGCTGCTACTGTAATGGTTTTATCCATCTTATTGCTCAGCACAACCCCAGTTCTTTCTTTTCTTAAATTTCTTGCTTCCATCAAGCTCATCATTTATTGTTAAGTTCTCTTTGGCGTAATTCTGTTTTCATACGCGCAATAGTCCTGCGTAATTGTTTGATCTGAGCAGGATTATCCAAAGGAGAAATAGAATGATTTAAAACCATTTGATTATAGTTTGTCACTTCTGCCTCTACTCTTTCTACCAGATCATTGGTAGGTATTTCTTTAATTTCTGCTATTTTCATATCCATTACGCATTTTGATTTTGAATATCATAATCACGTCTCACAACAAACTTCGTTGTAATAGGAAGCTTCTGTGCAGCTAAGCGCAAAGCTTCTTTTGCGATTTCATAAGATACTCCTTCAGCTTCGATAATAATTCTTCCTGGAGTAACAGGGGCAACAAAGCCCTCTGGAGCACCCTTACCTTTACCCATACGTACATCTGCAGGTTTTCTGGTAATAGGTTTATCCGGGAAAATACGAATCCAAATTTGTCCTTGACGTTGCATATATCTTGTCACTGCAATACGAGCAGCTTCGATCTGACGGCCTGTAATCCATTTTGTTTCCAAAGCCTTAATTCCAAAAGAACCGAAAGCCAACTGATTACCTCTCTGGGCAATACCTTTTTGACGGCCTTTTTGTTGTCTTCTGAATTTTGTCTTTTTCGGTTGTAACATAATTCCTAAAAATTCAAATTCGTTTAGCGATTATTTTTCTTTCTTTTGAAGTTCTTTCCGCCATTGTTTCCGCTATTGCTTCCACGACCGCTTTCTTTGCTTTGCGTAAAGTTCGGAGCTAATTCTCTCTTACCAAAAACTTCACCTCTACAGATCCAAACTTTAATACCGAGAAGACCAACCTTCGTCAATGCTTCTGCATGACAGTAGTCGATATCTGCTCTGAAAGTGTGCAACGGAGTTCTTCCTTCCTTATACATTTCAGAACGAGCCATTTCAGCGCCATTCAAACGTCCTGAAATCTGAATTTTGATACCTTCAGCACCCATACGCATAGTGTTAGCGATAGCCATTTTAATGGCACGGCGATAGGCAATCTTTCCCTCTACCTGACGAGCGATATTATTAGCAACAATAACAGCATCCAACTCAGGTCTTTTCACTTCGAAGATATTGATCTGAATATCCTTATCGGTAACCTTCTTCAACTCTTCTTTCAACTTATCAACTTCTTGGCCACCTTTACCGATAATAATACCCGGACGTGCAGTACAAACGGTAATAGTCACGAGTTTCAGTGTACGTTCAATTACGATTCTTGATACACTAGCTTTTGCAAGTCTAGCGTTCAAATATTTACGAATCTTGCTATCTTCCAGCAGAGAATCGCCGTAATTATTTCCACCATACCAATTGGAATCCCATCCTCTGATAATTCCTAAACGGTTGCTTATTGGATTAACTTTTTGTCCCATTTACCTTAATTTTGATCTTCGTTATTACTTTTAGAACCAACGAACAACGTTACGTGATTTGAACGCTTACGAATTCTGTAACCTCTACCCTGCGGAGCCGGTCTCATTCTCTTGAGTGTAGCACCACCATCAACAAAAATCTTTGTTACGAATAACTCGCCACTTTCAGCTTTACGTTCGTTTTTCTGCTCCCAGTTAGCAATTGCAGAGCGCAGTAATTTCTCAACTCTGGCAGCTGCTTCTTTTGAAGAAAACTTCAAAACGCCAAGTGCTCTGTTCACTTCCATCCCGCGAATCATGTCAGCCACGAGACGCATTTTGCGAGGGGAAGTAGGAACATTCTGCAACTTTGCAAAATACATGGACTTAAGGGCTTCTTTTCTTTTTTCAGCCGATATTTTTTTTCTTGCTCCCATTATATTTATACTTTATTATTTCAGATAAATCCTGTTATTTTTTCTTGTTACCAGCGTGTCCTCTGAAAGTACGAGTTGGAGCAAATTCGCCCAACTTATGACCTACCATATTTTCGGTAACGTATACAGGAATAAATTTATTTCCGTTATGAACTGCAACTGTATGGCCTACGAAATCAGGCGAAATCATTGAAGCTCTGGCCCAAGTCTTAACAACAACTTTCTTGCCTGATTCATTCATAGCAAGAACTTTCTTCTCAAGCTTAACGTTAATATACGGACCTTTTTTTAATGAACGACTCATAGTTTACTCAATTAATCAGATTACTTCTTTCTTCTCTCAATAATATACTTAGACGATTGTTTCTTCGGAGCTCTTGTCTTAAGTCCCTTAGCGTACAATCCTTTACGAGATCTTGGGTGTCCTCCTGAAGCACGTCCTTCACCACCACCCATCGGGTGATCAACCGGGTTCATAACAACACCACGGTTACGCGGGCGACGACCCATCCAACGAGAGCGTCCAGCTTTACCTGAACTTTCCAACCCATGATCTGAGTTACCAACACTACCGATAGTAGCTTTACAAGTGCTAAG
>NZ_MSHA01000027.1:0-142176 GCF_001940965.1 Bacteroides sp. Phil13
TTACACAAAATTGTGGACAGTGTCAGGTTTTGAAATCTTAGGATTCACTGGCGATAAGCAACCAGAAACTCTTTCTCAAGACTCAGAAGTTGCTTCACTGTTTTATCCACCCTGGGCCACTGTATATACAAATCAAAAGGAAAATAGCTTTATTGCCGATGATTATTACTTCAACGGAGTTCCTATCCTGATGGTTATCTCACCCGAAGGAAAAACTCTTCTGAGGGGATATAGCGGCATCTATCAGCCCCTCAAAGAATTATTAGAAAAGGAGATGGGTAAATAAAAAGGCGGATAATTTCTTATTCATATTCTCCCCTTATGAAAATCATTGGTTTAATATAGATTTCCAAAGTTCCGTCTGCACCGGTTTTCACTTCCATTTGTTCGATGTTCGTTTGATACGCAGTGCTGGCCGGAACTTCTTTTCCATTAATATAATAACGTGCATTTCGCCTGTCAACACCTCTCGGTTTCAGCAACTCATCAATCTGCTTAATCGTTTTTTCTTCCTTCACTTGCTGTGGAGTTTTCAGTTTCAGAACTATGACTCCATTTATTCCACGTGTACCATAAATAGCAGTAGCCGAAGCATCTTTCAAAATATCAATGCTTTCAATGTGCATAGGATTCAATGCCGCAAAGATTTCATAAGGAAGCTCTAACCCATTTACAATGTATAAAGGCTCATTGGATGGAATAGGAATACGGTCTCTGATAACCAATGTACCATCTTTCTTCGGAGACTGTGTCACAAGTGTGTCATTCTTCAAAGTATCTTTGAAAATTACAAGCTCCTTCATGAAAGGGGCTTCAGCATGAATAGATATAGCGGCAGACATTACTAATAATAGAAATACTCCCCAAAAGAAGCTATATCCCTGGTGAATTTGTTTTCTTTGTCTCATAGCATTATCTTTTAAGTGATAGAATCTAAACCGTCTCAAACAAAAATACTTAAAAGTAATGATTTAAACAAAAAAATAAGAAACAAAGTATTTATTCAGCAGATAATTCCTTTAACCTATCAAGCAGATATGCTCGTTTACTCTCGCTTGTACCTTCTTCCCAATAGCGTATAATACCTTTCTTATCTACCAACACTGTAGTCGGTGTAACCTGTACTTTAAACAGATTGAAGAAAAATAATTCATCGGCAATATGCGTAAAAAGGAAAGGACGGTTCTCCACAATCTTCTTTATTTGTTCCGGCGTATTCCAAGTCGTAGAAAAATAAGTCACATTCGGGCAGATCTTCATCCATTCATTCAAATCCGGCATCTCTTTGATACAAGGCCGGCAACCTGTATGCCAATAGTTCAGCACAAAAGGCTTTCCGAGAATATCCGCTTTTGTCCATACCCGTCCTGCCGTATCCTTTACTTCAAAATCCGGAAATGGCCTACCTACCCATTTATCAAGAGTAATCGTATTACTTCCGGCAACCGCCATCGGTTTTTGTGTCCCGGAACGTGAGATCATCAATAGCTCCTCCCCTCCGGGTACTTTTTCTACCGGAACCCGGTATTTCATCGCATAATCCGGTAATTTTTTCCCCTTATTCAGACGTATCTCCAATGCTGTATGTCCTTTTTCATCTGTCAACATAATCATTTGAGCTCCTTCATCATTCCGAACTCCCGGTGGCATGCCATTGAAAAAGCATCCGTCAATGAGAACAAACTTGTCACCAGTAGTCTGGGCAGAGCAAAGCCCCGCCCAAACAAACATCATAAAGAGAAACAAAAAGAGAGAATTCCTTTCCATATAAAATATTCTTGATTATTCATCTTTTAAAGTAATCGTCACTTTCGATGCAACTTTTACCTTGGTACCCTTCATACCAATATAAGAAACCACCAACTTATCCTCTTTTGAAGCAGACATTACAAAACGTCCATCTACATCGGTGACTGTTCCCATATTGGTTCCTTCAATAAGAACAGTAGCCCCCACAATAGGCTCTCCATCCTTATCCTGTACAAAACCTTCTACTTTCATATCACCCCGAACAGACGTTTTCTCAACACCTTCTTTTGCCTTTGTAGTAATATAAATTTTACCTCTTCCAGCTTCATTTCTTTCTTTCTCAACACTGATACTTTCAATCCGATTAGGAGGTACAACTTCATCCAATGCTCTCCCAGCCATTTCTATCTTCTCACCATCAACAAATATATCTACATCCTCCCACTCTGCCCTTCGGTTATTCAAATAAACACCTTTCAATCCAGGTACGTTAACTACTGAACTTTTATTTGATAAGGTAATAGACTTCTCAGCGCTTCCTTTCAGAGTAATTAGGATTACACCATTCTTTCCTTTCTCACCATACACTTCAGTAGCTGATTCGTTTTTCAGAACAGTCATACTCTCTATCTTATTCACATCTAAAGCAGAAAGGATTGACGAAGTGACTTCTTTACCGTCAACAATGTACAAAGGATTATTCATACCTTGAACCGAGAATTCTGACACCTTCGAGTTCACAGTCACCTGTGAATTTACCGTCTTTCCACCTTCCAGCCTAAATACCACCGGAACCGTATACTTCACTGCTACCGCCTTCCCTTTCTGCATACCTGGTTTCCATTTCGGCATTGCCTTTACCAACCGGATAGCTTCAGCATCCATATCCTTATCTACCGAACGGGTTACTTTAGAATTCGTCACATTTCCTTCTTTATCAATAATGAATTGTACCGTCACACGCCCCTGAATCCCTTTTTCTTTTGCAGACTCCGGATAACGCAGCTCCTTCTGGAGATATTCCATCATGGCATCCACACCACCTGGAAATTCCGGCATTTCTTCCACCACTTCAAAGACCGCTGTACCTTGCAACTTCCGACTCACTTCTGTTGGTACATAATTCACCTTTACCGTATCTTGCGACACAGTACTTATCTGCACTGACTCTTCCGTACTTTTTATGGCTTTTGCTTCCACAATTGCTGTCAAATCATTAACTTTGACGGCAGAAATCTCTTCTGCAGTTTCTGAGATTTCAGGACGGGCAAAAGCTGTTACTGCAATAGCTGCTACCGGAAGTATATATAAATACTTCAATTTTGCCCACGGATTCGATTTTTCTTTTAACATCATAGTGATACGTTTTTTAAGTTTACTGTGATTAAAGCTGTTGGCCATAGAGTAGAGCCTTGTGCCGACAGCTTTTTTGATTAATAATAGTTGATATTGCTTCGCGTCAACGCCTTTTTCAATAACCGTTTCATCAGCCTCGTACTCATGGATATTCTGCAACTCCTGTTTCAGCAACCATGAAGCCGGATTGAACCACTGGAAGAAGATACAGATATCCGCCACCAGTAAGTCCCATGAATGCCGATTTTGAATATGAGCCAATTCATGAATAAGTATCTCCCGACCATTCTCATCCAGATCTTTTTCCGAAATAACGATACATTTCATCCAACTGAACGGAGCTATATCACGGTCGTGTACTATCAGGGTCACTTTCTCTCCCCCATCGATATATTTACTTAAGTTCTCTTTCCTACCAGATTTTAGTAACCCGCCTAATTTCAACAATGAATATCCGTTGCGTAGGGCAAAGAGTAAAATTCCTGCCAGATACACCAACAATGCAACCTGTATCCAAGTCACCGTCACTTCCTCTGCCTGCAAATCCGTAGTATCAGCCGTGTTCATCATATCTGCCAGCATCAGCCACTGTTCTAAAGTCATCATGGTTTGATGAACTTCTGTCTGCTCCTCTACGGTTACCTCTACCAATGGTAAAAGGCACGATAACAACAGAATGCTCAGTAGCGCCACCCGGTTGAAACGATGAAACGTTTCGCGACTCAGCAATAATCGGTAGAATAAATAAAATACCACCAGACAAACTGACGACTTCAGTATATAGACAAAGAAAATTCCCATATGGATGTACAATTTATAATTTAATCAATTCTTCTCTCATCTTTTCCGCACCGGGGAAACCTGTAACTTTATATGAAAGCTTCCCTTCCCTATCTATCACAAAGTATGTAGGTATTCCTGGATACTCATATAACTTGCCTAATGCAGCACTCTGTTCATTCGTAATCCGGTAATGAATTCCATGAATATCAGGTATTGTGATTTTCCACTTCCCTTCGGGTGAACTTTCATCCGCTACATAGACATATATTACATCTCTCAGTTCTTCTTTAACTGGTTTCAAACTATTCATAGCTCGCATACAAGGACCACACCAAGTATTCCACATATCTATCAGAACCACTTTACCACGATAAGGACGAGTGATAACTGCTAACAAACTGTCCGCTGTAACTGCCGTATCAAGCTGGCAGATCGTGTAACCAGTTTTCTTTGCGCTCTCTGCAAGTAAATCCATCACTTTCTGATTTCTGATAGTCAAAGCTTTCTTGATTTCCGGTTCAGATATACTATCCAATGTCAACATCTGTTTCTCCGACAATGGTTTCAAGCGGGCAAGAATAGATACTAGAGGTTTCGCCCGTAAGATATCCTCCCAGATAGGTTGCGGTTCAAACTTACCTTTGAAATCTTCGGTTGCAGCACGGACAAAATCAGGATAACCACCATATCGTATATAAGGAGAATGAATAAAATCCAATCTCAGGATATCATCATAATAGTTCTCACCTACCGTCATATCCGCCCGCTTCACTCCTTTTTTTCCACTGATCATCGGAGCATAACTGATTGTACCCTTATACCCCTTGATAGCAAAGAAATACGACATTTCCAGATTGTTTATCATGTATGTACGTGCAGCATCACTCAGTAACTTATTCTTTAGTATTTCATCACGATTTTTTTCGTAAATCTTCGTCACATACTTTTTATATTGGGCAGGAGTGACACCGCAAATATTCTCATAAAAATTATCCGCACTGTAAAGACTCGTCAGTCCTGCATACTTTGTCAATTCAGTATTCAGACCGGCATACGTACCCTCGAACCAAACCAGTGGTCTTCTATCTTTCTTCCCGAACAAACGGCTTTCTGACCAGTAAATTTCCGGTAAATTAAATGTTATTTCAAGCTCACCACCCGGTACCAAAAATATCTCAAACCTCTTCCGTCCCACACGCAATGTAGCATCACCCGGTATCATCAAGTTTGTTTCATAATAAAAGCTTCCATTCTCAGCTATCGGAAGGGATTGACCAAATACATCAAAAAAGAACCAGTCACTGCAATTGAAATTCAGAGTAGTTCCATATGCCGGATTATAACCTAATATCTGTCCGCGAATCACCGTCTTTCCATTTTTCAAATCAGGGTCAGGCAAAGGCTGAGAATAATCCAATTGCTGATTCAACAGTTTCTCAGGTATTCCGATTTCCGGCTTCTTACCATCCAGACGCACCCCATAAATATTCCATCCTTCACTCTTCTTTGCAGGCATTTCATAAAAGTCGAGACTTTCCGCATCCATAGGAATCGGTTCAAACTTCAAAGTAACAGCCAACTCACCCGAAGCCGGAAGATTTGTCCAAAACTCTTTCGAAAATCCATCGCCACCCAGATAAGCATACATTTTCTCCCCCACCTGTACAACGGCAGTCGAGTCTATTCTTATTCCTTCACCCGGTCTGGAATATATTTTAGCCTCTATCCATGTCGTATCTTTCCCTAATGTCACTTTCTGGAATTCTATTTGGTTGGTACTCGTTGCCATGAAATAAGGAGCTTTCACCACCTTCTTCGCCTGCAAGCCTGCACAAACAGCTACCAACACTAAACAAGTTATAGCAATGTTTTTCATAATCTTCGATATTTAAAGTTACTATATCTTCCCTCTCTCCACTTCTGCAATCAGCTGCTTCAAATCTTCCAGTGATATATCTTCTTCTTTTACCAATGAAGATACTGCGCTAAGATACGAATTATTGAAATATTTACTGATTACTTTCTTCAGTGTTCCTTTGCTGAAATCCTCCTTGTTTAGCACAGCATAATACTGGTACGTGTTACCGTAAGTCTTATGCGCCAAAAAACCTTTATCTTCCAGACCTCTTACAATTGTGGACAAAGTATTGAAGTGCGGCTTGGGCTCTTCATAAAAAGCCAGCATTTCCTTCACAAACAACGGACCTTTCTCCCAGAAAAATCCCATGATTTCTTCTTCTTTCGCAGTCAATCCTTTCATAACGCTTCATTTGTTTTTCGCAAAGAACTAAAATATTTAGTTTATAAACTAATTTTTCTCGTTAAATAAGACTAAACACTAAAATACCTACAAATAGCGATTGTAATCTTCATCAAAAAGTCGTTACTTTGCGCACGAATTAACAAAGAAAGAAAGGATAATCTGCAATGAATGAACCGCATAAGTATCGCGCCACAGACAAAATGAGCGACCTTATCTGTGATAACTACTCCTTATTAATGGTTATGAGCCGCTTTGGGCTCTCCCTGGGATTTGGAGATAAGAGTGTAAAGGACGTTTGTGAGGCACAAGGCGTAGACTACCGCACCTTTCTCGCAGTAGCCAATTTCATCAGCGAAGAGCAATATACCTATAGTGGAGATGAAAATGTATTTTCTATCTCAGCACTTATGGATTACCTAAAACGGGCACATACTTATTTCCTCGATTTTAAATTACCTGTTATCCGTCGTAAATTGATCGAATCTATCGATTGTTCGGGTACGGACAATATTGCTTATCTCATTCTGAAATTTTTCGATGAATATGCCAAAGAGGTACGCCGCCACATGGAATATGAAAACGAGGCCGTGTTCACCTATGTCGAAAAGCTGCTTGAAGGTAAACTTGCTGAAAACTATGATATAGCAACTTTTGCCAGCAAGCACAATCAGATTGAATCCAAGCTGACCGAACTGAAAAATATCATCATTAAATATTATCCGGAAAAAGAGAACAACAACAAGCTTAATGCTGTTCTTTTTGACATCTTCAACTGCGAACATGACCTTGCTTCACACTGCCAGGTAGAAGACTATATGTTTGTTCCTGCTGTAGCCCAACTGGAAAGGAGATTGAAAAATGAACAATAATGTTTCTGTAAAGATAGCAGTCGCTGAAACTTCTGTCATCATCCGAAGCGGACTTACGACAGTATTGAAGCGCCTGCCTAATCTGAATGTAATGCCTATAGAGGTTTCTTCCCCAGAATCTTTGCAAAGTTACATACATTTGCATACACCCGATATACTGATTGTCAACCCTGCTTTTGGTGGTTGGTTTGATCTTCCTGCATTCAAGGCAGAAAATGGGAAGGTGGAAACTAAATATCTGGCCCTTGTATGTTCCGTGATCGACAGTAATTCATTAAAAGAATACGATGACCATCTCTCGATATGCGATGATCCGGAAACCATTGCCACTAAAATAAACCAACTGCTGTGCACTGACGAAGAAGAAGAAAAAGAGAGTGAACAAGAAACACTCAGCCAACGAGAAAAAGAAATCATTACCTGTGTCGTGAAAGGCATGACCAACAAAGCCATTGCCGACCAACTTTATCTTTCCATCCATACGGTTATCACTCACCGCCGAAATATCGCCCGTAAACTGCAAATACATTCTCCGGCAGGTTTGACTATTTACGCCATTGTGAATAAATTGGTAGAATTGCAAGATATTAAGGATAACTTATAAAAAAGGGTACATCAGGAAATACTCCTGACATACCCTCAAATCTTTATTGTATTGGTTCCTAAAGTTCCCAACACTACTACAAATTAATGATTCTTTCTACTTTCCTCAATACCAGATACCATTATTTAATAACTTTCTCTTGCATATTTAACTACAATAGTCTTGCATTACACAATCTTCCTCCTTATTAAATCCAACTTCATTTTTATCTGTTTGTGTTGATCAATAGCACAAAGATGAAAACATACTGAGAATAGACAGAAAACAAGAATATTATGACTACTTTTTCAGGATTACAAGAAGTTAAGAGTTTGTCAACAAGGAGTTAACTTCCTGCTGACAAACTCTTAACTTCTTGCCAACAGGGCATTAAATGAAAAAATCCCCGCTCTTTCACGATATCACATCGGGGAAGACGGGAACCTTTTTTCCTTAATAAAAGTGGTTACGTAATTATGACTAACTAATTCATTAAATCTGATGATGCAAAAGTAGGGCATTTACGAAGATGCCGCAATCCCTAAAACAAGGTATAATGAAAGAAGGCAGTAGTCATAATTAGGTATATAGACCTGCAAACATCCCTATTTATACTTAAACGCCAAAATATAATACACCATAAGCACCAATATCAGCAAACCACCGACAGCTCCTGTTATTATATTACACAGGCCTTGTGGAATACCATATTCCACCTCAACTTTACTAAAGACAAGAGTAAGAAACAGCAAAGTTAAACAAACATTTAATATCCGGGCAATGCGAACTGCCATAAGATACTGCACTGCTACATTACGTTCCGTAATACGTACCGGAAAACGTATCCAGCGGATAGGGAGATACGCAGAGAAACCTACCAAAAGAAGACAGAAAGTACCTAATCCGGCAGCAAACAGAGAAAAGTTTGCTACAATCTTATCTTCTGCATGTGTATACACCCATATAGCACACCCCCAGGCAGCAACAGCTAATAAAACTGCAACACCTTCCAGTATACGGTCTATTACGGTAGGATATACACGGATATTAGGAAACTCTTTTGTTGAATAAGGACCAAGATTTAACATAGAAATATGAATTATAAATTACGATTCCGGTTCTTCAGGCGGAGGAATATTTTTAGTTTTCTTCATCCGCCCACTCTTCCGCAAAGCCTCAGCAATAATCCACTGAAGCTGTCCGTTAGTGCTGCGAAACTCATCGGCTGCCCATTTTTCAATAGCATCCATAGTCGCTGCATCTACACGCAAGACAAAGCTTTTGGTTGAAGTTTCTTTTTTAGCCACGATTCTATTTTACAATTAAACAATTTACTATTGACTTTGTATCATAACAGACTTCCGTTATGGATGAATGATACAATATCGTCCATAACATATCCCACTACAGGTGATGCCTGGTTATATTCAAATGGAGTAGCCTTACCACTACCTTCCTGCAACATATGATTAAGTTTAGGGTAAGATTTAAAGAAAGCATTCTTATTACGCAGAAGTCCAAAACGCCATAAGCCAAAATCCTGCATAGTAACCTGATAATCACGCTCACCTTGTAAGATCAGCATAGGCAAAGTCAATTTAGATGCCACTTCCACAGGTTTATAAGCATTAGCAAATTCCCAATAGGGACGAGGAACATTCAATAGCAAAGGAAGTTTGTCATCAAAATCCGGTGTACCCAACTTCTTTATATTATCTGCCTGCTTTTTTATTTCAGCAATCTGTTCTTTGGCACGGGCAGAAGAATCTGTCAAAGAAGAAATATAGGTCATCTGCTCAACAATTGCATCTTCAAACGGACGGGCCAAAGCAGCAACAAGAATAATTCCAGTCAATCCGTCGGCCCGTTCTGCAATACGAGGGGCAAGTGTGGCACCCAAACTATGGCCTAACACATAAACACTGTCAGCATCAACCTCCGGCAACGTCTTCGCCCAAGCAACAATAGCTATAGCATCATCCACACTTTCTGTGTCATAATCAATTTCACGACCTTCCGGTACACAAGCGGCACCATAGACTTTCGTACGTTTATCATAACGGATCGTTGCAATGCCACGTTCCGCCAATCCCCAGGCTAAATCACGAAAAGGTTTATTCGGTCCAACAGTCTCATCACGATCTTGCGGACCGGAACCATGTACGAGAATTACCACAGGAACCTTTTTCTTCCCTACAGGCAATGTTATTGTCCCGGGTAGTTTAAAGCCATCCGCTCCAACCGTTATATCCCGTTCCAGCATCTTCTCTTTATTATAAACCACCGGCTTTGCTGTAGAAGCAGCAGGCACAGGCATTAGACGAATCGTATTCATCTCACCATCAGCATCGAAAGACAACAGGAAACGAAGGTCGTAACGCTCAAACTTCAAATCACGATGATAGAGCGTAATCCCCTCAGCGCTTTCTTTCCGCCATTCGCCTTTGGACTGAAGTTTCCCGAACTGCTTTTCCGACTGCTTGAACATATCTCTAAAAACTTCCGGAGATAATTTTTCCTGCAAATTCTTGTTCAGGAGAGCATGGATGCTATCAGCCTGATTTTCTACAAACAATTCATATACATGCTCTGCACGATTTATATTTGCATCCTGAGCAAAAACCGCTACTACATGTCCCAGCAATAAGCCGAGCACTAATGCCCACTTATATAAAAAAGAGAAATTCATACTATTCGAATTAATGATTTAATGTACCTGCGTTTACAATTGGTTGTGCAGCCTCATCCGCACAAAGCACTACCAATAGGTTACTGACCATAGCCGCCTTTTTTTCCTCGTCCAATTCAACAATCTCTTCTTCGGAAAGTTTATGCAAAGCCATTTTTACCATGGAAACAGCACCTTCCACTATTTTCTCGCGGGCAGTGATAATAGCTGAAGCCTGCTGACGGCGAAGCATCACTGCAGCTATTTCAGGTGCATAAGCCAGATAGTTGATACGTGCTTCCACTACTTCCATACCTGCCATAGCAAGGCGTTCATTCAATTTCTGTTCCAATTGCTCATTTATTTCTTCACCGCCGGAACGAAGTGTCAACTCTTCAGTATCCGCTTCGTTATCATCGTAAGCATATTGCCCGGCCACCTGACGTAAAGCGGCATCACTTTGTATCTTTACAAAGTTCTCAAAGGCATTCATACGACTGGCAACTGCATTACCTATACTAATTTGATTCGCATTGCCTGTTACGGTATGTGCAGAAGATGCCATGGTCTGTGAATCAATTTCAAACATAGCCTTATAGGTATCTTTGAGTTTCCATACCAGCACCAAGCCAATCAGAATAGGATTACCAATTTTGTCGTTCACCTTGATAGGTTCCACATCCAGATTTCGTGCACGAAGAGAGAGCTTCTTCTTATCCAGGAATGGATTAACCCAGAAAAAGCCTGTTTCTTTAAATGTTCCTTTGTATTTACCAAAGAACACCATAGCCCGGGCTTCATTCGGTTCCAATTGCATATAACCGGCAAACATGATGCACCAGACAATGCAAAGGATACCAGCTACAACCGCTGTCGGAATACATGTGATAAAGCCGAAGAAAATAAGTGCCGGCAACACGATAAGATGAATGAATAATCCTAAGAAACCGTTCATCTTAAATCCATTAAAATTCAATTCTTTTGCTTCCATACTTTATAGATTTAATTGATATCATTTTAATATCACAAATATATCGAATTATCAAGCATATAAACAAGCAATCTAAGAAGATTTTCCGGGGAATTAAAGAATATTAAGGAAGAGAGTAGTTTTTGTTGTATATTTGCATAAGAAAACTCAATCAGTCATACAATGAGAAAGTACATTCTATCACAAACTATTTATTTACTGCTATTTATACTCTTCATTACCTGTAAAGCTGCTGCCCAACCAGTGTGCCAGATACAACATTTCTCTGCTTACAATGGATTAGCACAGCGAACGGTAACGAACATCGTACAAGATTCAAAAGGGCTTATCTGGTTCTCAACCTGGAATGGTCTGAATAAATTCGACGGGTATACCTTCAAAAATTACAAAGCATTTCCAGGAGACGGCTCCAACCTGACGAGCAACCGCCTATCTTCCATCACTCAGACTCAGACTTGTGACATCTGGTGTCAGACTTATGATCTCCGCGTTTATCTGTTCGATACACGTAGCGAGAAGTTTATAGATGTTCTGCGTCCTTACGAAAACCAGAGCAAACAAACGTATGCCGTACGTACCATTTATGCTCTACCAAAGGGTATCAGCTGGATTCTGTGCGAACAGGAAGCATTCCGAATCGACGAACTGAGTTGTAAAGAAGGAGAAGGTATCACTCTTTACAGTCCGGAACAAAAGAATCTGAAAGGGAGTCACATTATCACTGTACATCAGGACAGTGAAGGAGATGAGTGGATCCTGACTGATAAAGGAATATCCATCATCGGCAAAAAGAAAATTGAATCGGATATACCATTCAAGAGCATTCAAGAAAATAATGGTAAGATATATCTGATATCCGATGACAATCAATTGGTGATATATAACCCCCAGACACAGCAATTACAGTTTAATGAAGCACCTTTCCTCTCTTCTAATACCATTAATTCCATGCAGAATCTCGGCAAAGATAGTATTGGGCTTTGTACAGATGAAAGTTTATATATATTTTTTGCCGGAGAAGGCAGATACAGACTTATCGATCCTCGTACTTCAACCAAACCTTCTCCCAAAGTATTATCCGTATTCAAAGATCATCACGGAGAATTATGGATGTTTGGCGATACCCCGGGAGTAGTAAGGTATAACTTGGTTACAGAAGATAAGCAACACTACATCACTCCCAAGGAGGATCTGCCGAATGCCGAACGTGTAAACCGTGATTTCATTTTCGAAGATTCACAGGGAACCTTGTGGATGGTCCCCCATCAGGGTGGTTTCTGTTACTACGACCGGAGAAACCGCCAGTTGAAACCCTATTATACAGATTACGACAATCCAAATTCGAAGTATAATCCCAACATTCTAAACTACTTCCTGGACCGCCAGGGCAACCTATGGTTCTGCAATACTTGGGATGTTACCAAGATATCTTTCTTCCCGCACGCCTGCCACCTGCAATCCATTGACACCGGCTTCGAGACCCGTGCTTTTCTTATAGATAAGGAAAAGAATCTCTGGACATCTACCAAAAAAGGCTCTGTCAGGATATATCGGACGGACGGTAGTCTGAAGGGCTATCTGACTCCGGAAGGAACTATCAGTCTTAATCCTGTGTCGTTTTCCAAGAACATTTATTGTTTCATGGAAGATAAAGAAGGTATCATTTGGATGGGTAGCAAACAGGACGGACTTTTCCGTCTGGAAAGAACAGGAGAAAACCGTTTCAAAATACGCCAGTTCACCCATCAAAAGGACGATCCGTACAGTTTAAGCTACAACAGTATTTATACCATCTTTCAGGATAGCAAAAAACGTATATGGGTAGGATGTTACGGGGGCGGATTGAACCTGATTGAAGAAACGCAGGAAGGAAACATACGCTTTCTGCATAGCGGCAATAAATTAACGGGATATTCGAAAGATCGCTTTGCCAAAGTCCGGTACATCACTGAAGCAAACCAAGTATTATTGGTGGGAACAACAGAGGGTTTACTCACCTTCTCCAGTGAATTTACACAACCGGAACAAATTGAATTCTACCGAAACATACGTATCCCTGATAAAGTATCCAGCCTTTGCAGCAACGATGTCATCTACATTTATACCGACAGCCGGAAAGATACCTATGTCCTATCATTTACCGGAGGTCTCAATAAAATATTATCCGAGAACCTGCTAAGCAACGAAATAGAATTTAAAACATACACTACCCAAAACGGCCTTCCCTCAGACCTTGTGGAATCCATGATAGAAGATAATAAAGGGAATCTCTGGATAATAGCAGAAAATGCACTGGCATGTTTTCATCCGGACAAAGAGACCTTTGAACATTACGACAAGAAATATCTGCAACAAGATCTATACTTCACCGAAGCCGCTCCGGTGCAGAGCCAACATCACCAGCTATTACTGGGAACAGATATCGGCATTCTGAGGATATTCCCTGAGCAGCTTCAAAAAAGTAGTTATGTTCCTCCTATCGTATTCACTGGACTCAAGATACAAGGAGCTTCCCAGGATCTGGATATTGATGATCTGAAAGAATTAAAGCTGAAACCTTCCGAACGAAATGTAACCTTCCAGTTTGCTGCGCTGGATTACATTGATCCGCAATCCATCAGTTACGCTTATCGTCTGAAAGGTCTGGAAGAAAACTGGAATGAAGTAGACAATAGTCGGTCTGCCAGTTATATCAACCTTCCTCCCGGAGATTATGAACTGCAGATACGATCCACCAACAGCGATGGAGTATGGATGGAAAGCGGTACACGTGTTCTTCCTATTATAGTGCTCCCTACATTCTGGGAGACCTATTGGGCATGGATACTTTATGCCTTTTTATTCATAGTATCGACTGCAACGATCGTTTATATCATTCTCTATATATACCGTCTGCGCCACCGGATCAATCTGGAACAACAACTGGCAAACATCAAACTACGTTTCTTCACTGACATATCTCACGAGTTACGCACCCCGCTAACACTGATAGCCAGTCCGGTAACCGAAGTATTAGAACATGAAACGACTCTATCGGCCAATGCACGTAAACACCTGACATTGGTACACAAAAATACGGAACGTATGCTCCACTTGGTAAACCAGATTCTGGATTTCCGTAAAATAGAGAATAAGAAGATGAAAGTACTGTTGGAAAAGACCAATGTGGTTGTCTTGCTGGAAAAGGTAATGGATAATTTCCGTCTTATTGCTGAAGAAAAGAATATAAACTATCAATTACAGATAAACCAGGAGATAATATCTGCCTGGATTGATCAGGATAAATTCGAGAAGATAATTTTCAACCTGTTGTCCAACGCTTTCAAATATACGCCTGCCAACAAGTCTATTACTGTTCATGCCAATGTGGAAGGAGACAAGCTGATTGTATCCGTAGCTGACGAGGGAATCGGTATTGACCCTAAGAAGCAACAAACGCTTTTCCAACGCTTTGAAACTTTAGTGAAATACAATATATTACAACCTTCCTCCGGCATCGGCTTGTCACTCGTAAAAGAATTAATAGAGTTGCATTGTGGTAGTATTGAAGTAAAGAGCCAGCCCGAAGTGGGTAGTGAATTTATTGTCACCCTGCCAATGGGACAGGAAATATATGAAACTCATGAAAACACTGAATTCATTCTGAATGACGGAGCTTCTACAGAAACCGACAATGAAATAGACGAGGTATCTCAGGATATGCCTATGGATACCGACAAAGTTGATCCGATTTCCATTCTGATTGTGGAAGACAATATGGAGCTTCGGAGCTTCTTGCATACTATTCTTTCGGAAAATTACAAAGTCATTGAGGCAATTAACGGTCAAGAAGGTTTAGAACGTGCACAAGAGCATGTTCCTGATCTTATCATCAGCGACATTATGATGCCTGTAATGGACGGTCTGGATATGGTGAAGAACATTAAAGAAAACAGAGAAATCTGTCATATCCCCATCATCCTCTTATCCGCCAAATCATCATTGGATGACCGCATCTCCGGATTGGAACAGGGGATCGACGATTATATCACCAAGCCTTTCAGTGCTACTTATCTGAAAGCACGTATCAAATCGTTGCTACACCAGCGCAAGCAGTTACAGGATATTCTCTGGAAACAATGGTCTGAAAAACAGGAAAGTCCCGCTGCACCATCTATTGACATATCCCCATCACAGCCGCAAATCACTCCATTCGATGAACAATTCATGCAGCAAGTAATGGAAGTTATGGAAAAAGAAATGGATAATTCCGACCTGACCATCGAGGAGTTTGCACAGAAACTGAATATGGGACGTACCGTCTTTTATCAAAAGTTGAAATCTATCATCGGCCTGTCACCAGTGGATTTCATACGGGAAATCCGAATCAAACGTGCCGTACAGTTGATAGATAGCGGAGAATACAACTTCTCACAAGTAGCATATATGACGGGATTCAACGATCCCAAGTATTTCAGCAAATGCTTCAAGAAGCAGGTGGGGATGACACCTTCGGAATACAAAGAAGGGAAAAAATGATTAGTGATAAGCATTTAAACAGAAAGTCCGGGCTTAAAAAAGTCCGGACTTTCCTTTTTGAGAGAATCTTATCCTGAATCTAATACCTACTTATTAAAACCATCTCGGGTCTCCCGCTACTCCGGTTCCTGCAAATCCAGCACCTTGTTTGATGTGGAAATCGCCATTGGCAGGATCTACAAACAAGCCATAGATATCCAGGTTCACAACCGTAATATCATCCAGCGGACGAGAATCTTCTATTAAATCATTTGTCTTGTAAGAACCACCATAGGAAATAGTAACATTGCTATAGTTACCATTCGTAGAGTGCAGCTTCTGACCACCATTAGGACCGGCAAAAATACAGTTTTCAATAGTCACAGTCGGTTTGGAGTTGTTGTCAAGTAACCAAAGGTGAGTCATCTTCTCTGCAATATTTACCAAAGTCACATTCTTGAATTTGATATCAGTCTTCACACGTATATCGGCAATACGGGTATTGAATTCAGTCAATGTACTATTCGTAACATTGATAGCAGGAATTGTACAGCCTGAACCTACATTGAGGAAGCTCCAACCACCAGTGTTCGACACCCAACAGTTATTGAAGTTAACGCTATTACCTTCTGCACCACTATGGAGACGGACAGCAGAATTAACTTGTTTCACTTCACAGCCTTCAAAAGTAATATCGTGGAACTTCTGCGCACCTACCTGGAACATAAATCCACCATCGGAGTTCATGCTGAGATATTCAAAATTAACATCATTCACTTCGCTTTCGATAGCAAAATAAACTTTATTCAATTGAGACAACTTGCCACTTGCATTTTCCGAACCAACAAAGCTAATATCCTGTATACCCGTTGGAATTGTAATGGTTCCCTCCATATTAAATTCCATACCAGATGCAAAATTCACAGTAACTTTTTTAGTCCCTTCAGCAGCATGCCCCGCCAAAGCCGTTGATATATCCTCAGCAGTAATACCTGGTATATTGATATTAAAAATCAGACTGCCGGACGAACCTGAAGTTTTCGTATTCAGCGTTCCACGTAATACTTCATTGTAGAAAATCTGAGCAATATAAGGTACTCCCATATCCAGACCTTCAAATGTTGCAGCAGCATTCTGTATCTCAGCAGTAGTCAGCACACGGTTTTCAACTACTGTACTATCTTCATTCATCAATACAAGATTCGTAACCCGATCTGTCTCTTCCCAAAGGAAAGTCAGGCTATTAACTGTAGGTCTGTAACTCCTGAATATTTGTTCCGCCGGAGTGATAAAGGTAAATGAGCTCAACTTTGACTTTAATGATGCATCTGCATTCTCAGCATGCATACGTACCCAATAATTGGTAGTACCATCAAGCCCTTCAAACCAAGTACGGTATTCTACTTTCATCGCTGTATTTGAATCTGCAAACGGAGTCAGAGTATCAGCCAGAATAACAACAGATTTGTCAATCGTTGCAAAGTCGGCATCTTTACTGAATTCAAATACATAGTTAGCAGCGTCAACTACTTTAGTGTGTTTAATCTGAATGGAAGTAGGCTTCAACGTACTTGCCTCGAAAATCAAAGGCTTAAACAAACGGTTCTCACCGGTGGCCACTTCCCAATCGTTTACGTCACGGTCGCACGAAGAAAAGAGTGCGGCTGTCATGACAAGGGATGCGAATATGCTTTTAAGTTTCATAATCTTCATTTTTTAATTCTGTTGTCCGTTTATTAATAACCATAGGAATTTACCAAAAAGCCCTTGGACTGATAAATATCCGTATCATAGATAGCATAAGGATGACGATAGTTACAAGTTCCGTTACCAATAGGATATTGTTTCAACATATCACCAATCTCACCACCATTCTTCAGTTTTCCCAGTAATGCACTATAGTCGTAAGATGCATTGATACCAGTAGCCATTACCAGAATCTTGGCAAGTTCGTCACGATAAGTAGTGCCTGACCCGGTTTCAGGTTTTGCATAAGTTTTCGGAAACCAGTCAATCTTTTCATAGCCTGCAGGAGCCGTACCCAGTTCCTGATAATAATTAGGTGATGAATAATCCACATACAGTTTATCATCTGTCCGCATCTTATAGTACAATACAGTCGGGAAATCCGAAGGCTGATAAGTCTTATCAAAGATGGTCACCGGATGTTGGTTATCAAGCATCAGGCAAAGGCTTTCTTTCATAGCTTCAATCTTACTATCCAACAGCCCCCAACGAATCAGGTCCATTTTACGAACACCTTCACCACCAAATTCCCAAGCACGTTCATTCACAATAGCATTGAAGAAGTCAGAATCATACTTCGCAATTTCAGAAGAACCGGATCCAAATGCACGTTCACGTACTTTTTCCAGAGCTTGACGGGCTGTCATACCTGCCGTTGTATTCTGATGATCCGGTCCGTAAAGCTCATTCATAGCCTCAGCAAACATCAGATAAATATCAGAATAACGCATTACAATCCAGTTGATACCGGTAGCCACACGGCCGGCAGCAGCCAGGTGAAGGGCACGATAGGTTTCACTGGTCCAGTACATACGCCATTTAGCATAGTGTACATTCGTAGCATTCAGACTCAAATCCTCATAATTCTCTTTACGCCAGCGACCGAAAGTCAATGTAACGTCACGGCGCTTATCCGTCTTACCAAAAGAATAGAAGTAATAAATTGTAGAAGTAACATAGCTACTACCCATACCTTGCTGTCCGTACATAGAGCCTTGTTGAACTTCCCAACCCATCAGAGTACCCACGTCACCGGTATTACCTACACCTAAACCAACTTCATAAAGATTTTCATTATAAGGATTCTGATCCAGATGATTTACCGTTTTCCAGATATTCTCAAAGTCAGGGTCCAATTGATGCGGATTCTCAGGATCACCCAGAATTTCAGCACATTGTTTAGCTGCTATTTCATAGTACTCTTTATAGTTCTTCACACGACCTACATAATATCCATTCATTTCAGGGATGGTAGGATGCTTCTCCAGCTGCATATCAGGGAATTGATTACCATCACGCAACGACCATCCACCTGCAAATAAGGCCACACGTGCCAACAGGCCTTTAGCAAAACCTTTGCTGATACGTTCAGCAGTAGAAGCTTTACCACTACCTAACCAAGGCAGGTATTCGATGGCTTCCTGCAAGTTCTTCACAAGGTCGGCATATACAGTATCACGGTCAATCTTACCGATATATACATTGGAAAGGTCAGAATTGGAAGTTGTTTTCTTATAAGGAATATCTCCATAGATACGCACCAATTCAAAATAAGCCAATGCTCTCAGAGTCAAAGCTTCACCCAGTAACGGTTTGCCGACAGTCGGGTTTGTCTTCAGCAATTCGCCTTCACGCATTCCCTCTACGGCAGCGGAAGCAAGTTCTGCAAAACGGAAGATATTGTTCCAACGAGTGGTAGAGTTACCGGAATTACCATAATAGTGGTTCTGACCATAGTCGCTGTTTACTTCTTTATAGTTAGTCAGATAAAGGTTACAATTTTCCGTATCACTGATATTCTGCCAGTTCACAGATATTTTCTGTCCGTAAACATACGTATCGGACATGGTAGCATAAACTCCCATCAGGGCAGCCTCGGCCATAGCCTCGGTATTGAACACATTTGTGTTACTTTGTTTGGAGGGGGTGTCAGTTGCCAGAAAATCATCACATGAAGTAGTGATCAGCATGGCAGCTGCCAAAGTTAATATATATAATTTCTTCATGATCATTAGTTTTTTAGAGTGTCAGGTTAATACCAAATAAGAATGAATGAGCTTTCGGGTAAGCAGAGTAGTCAACACCCGGGGTCAATGGAGTGCTACGACGGGTATCTACCTCAGGATCTTGTCCGGAATACTTTGTCCAACAATGCAGGTTATAACCAGTGAAGTATACACGCAACTTCTCAACCAGGAACTTCTTAGTCCAAGCCTTCGGTAAAGTATAACCGATTGTAAGATTACTCAGGCGAAGGAATGAACCATCTTCGATAGCATAATCCGTCATGACCGTAGAGTTCATCAATGGATGCCAGATCGTAGCATTCTGATTGATTTCCTGCAAACGTGCCGGATTCGCATATTCACCATACATGATATTGTAACCGGTTTCAGGATCGATAGTGGTAAAACGCTTATCCAAGGCCATATCGCTACTCAGATTCTGATACTTCTTGGAACCTGCATACGTAGTATTATCTATTTTATTGGCATTCAGAATGTCATTACCATAACTCCAGTTGAACTGTACACCAAAGTCGATGCCTTTATAGTCCGCATTGATATTGAAACCACCGGTATGTTTCGGCATGGCATTACCAATGACGGTACGGTCATTCGTAGTGACTTTATCAGAACCATCATCCGTCAATTTCTTTAGTTTCATGTGTCCAGGACCAAACCAGTTACCGCTGGTTGCGATAATATCACTACAATCGGCTACACCCGGTTTGATGATCCAACGTTTCGTTTCTTCGTTAAAAGTAAAGTCATCGAAAGAATAGAAACCATCTTGTTTGTAACCATAGATCTGACCAATGGATTTACCTACAATGGCACGATAATCATCCGAACCGATACTTACTCCCCAGCCGGAAGTAGCAATCATAGAGTCGGAACCATCCAGTTTGTCAACAGTATTGCGGTTGAAAGAGATATTGAAACCCAATGACAAGTTGAAGTCCTTAGTTTCAACGGCATACCAGTTAGCTGTCAACTCCACACCTTTGTTAGTAGTCTGTCCCAGGTTGCGGTATTGAGTGCCGTAACCGGAATGAGTCGGGATATCCACAGCCAGAATCAAATCCTTAGTTACATCCTTATAAGCATCGATTACCACATTCACTTTATCATTAAAGAATCCCAGATCCAAACCGATGTTGGCAGAAGTCTTGGTTTCCCAAGTCAGGTTCTCGTTACGGAGTGTATTGGTTGGTTTCAAACCACTTTGCACTTTCTCACCGATATAGTAGAGTCTGTTTGCAGAGCTTTCGAAACTGTATTGCTGACGCCAGTAAGAACCTACACGTGCATTACCTACCTGTCCGTAACTTAAACGAAGCTTAGCATTAGAAAGCCAACTTTTAGTAGCTTCCATAAAAGGCTCCTCAGACAGACGCCATGCCAAAGCACCAGCGGGGAAGAAACCCCATTGTTTGCCCGGAGCAAATACGTTTGTACCATCTTCACGAGCTGTGAAAGTCAGATAATAACGGTCTTTCAACGTATAGTTCAGACGACCGAAGAAAGAAGAGGTACGCGACGGCTCACCTATATCATTATAAGTAGGCAACGGTTCACCATAATTCCACATAGCCAATACTTGTTCTGCTGTAAAGTCCTTCGGGAAGAATTTGGATTGAAGGGTCATCTTGTCCGATTTGCCGGAGAAAATCTCCTGTCCAAACATAATATTGAAACGGTGATCTTTTGCAACCGTAAAATCATACGTCAGATGATTCTGTATCGTAAAACGATAACCATCGGTATATTCACGTTTGGCAACGGGCTGTCCACCATTAGCATTAGATTCACCGGTCTTCTTCAACCAGATATTATCCGTATGTGCTTTCTCGTAAGAGTAGCTACCCTGAACACGATAATCCAAACCTTTGATGATATGGAATGTCAAACCGACATTATAAGAATTAACAAATGAGTACTGTTTCTTAAACTCATTGGTAATGTTGTAAATCGGATCATTCAACATACTGGCAGATTCTGCCCAGTCGAGCTCCTCGCTGGTACCCACCAGGTTCTCCATAGACAAAGTCGTTATACTCTTTACCGGAGCATACTTGACACCATCACGGAGCTTACGTCCACCGGATACGTCGGGACCATCAATCACCGTATTCGTGGTACGGGCTGTAACGTCCAGATCAATGACTTTACCAAAAGATTTATTCAGCTTAATGTTGAAGTTATCACGTACATAGTTAGAGTTCAACATGATGTAATCTTCATCATCACGTGTATAACTGATATTGTAGCGCATAGTTTCCGTACCACCCGAAAGCGATACATTGAAATTCTTCTGTACACCGGTATTGCCGTACAGCTGATCCTGCCAGTCGATACCTTCACGGTATTTGTAAAGGTCTATATCATCCCACATACCATACATGCTGTAGAAGCCTGCACTGGATACATTCGGGCTCGAATCGATTTCCTTCTGATAATATACATATTCATAAGGAGAAAGGACATCCGTCAGATTGTAGGTTTTCTTTATACCAACATAAGAATTCACATCTACCACTGTCTTACCGGCTTTACCACTCTTTGTAGTCACCAGAACTACACCATTAGCACCCTTGGCACCATAGATTGCCGTAGAAGAAGCATCTTTCAATACACTGATATCCTGGATGTCACCGGGAGGAATATCATTAATATTCTTCACGATAAAGCCATCTACGATATAAAGCGGAGAATTATCCTGGGTAATAGAACCACCACCGCGTACACGTACTTTGATTTCGGCATCGGGAGAACCGTCCGTTACCGTTACGTTCACACCTGCCAGATGTCCGCTCATAGCCTGCAAGGCAGAAGTTACAGGGATATCTTTCAGTACCTTGTCGTTCATAGAAGAAACAGAACCGGTCAGGTCTTTCTTCTTCATCGTACCGTAACCTACAACGACTACTTCATCCAACATTTTAGAGTCGTCCTGAAGCTTAATACTTAGCGTCTTCCCGGCAACGGCATCTATCTCCTGGGCCTGCATACCTATATATGAGATAACCAGTTTCTTACCTTTGCCACTGACCTTCAGAGTAAAATCACCGTTTATATCGGTAATCGTTCCGTTACCTGCATTACCCTTTTCTACAACGGATGCACCGATAACACCTTCTCCCGTGGAGTCTGTCACATTACCTTTAACAGTAATCTCTTGTGCAGACAGTCCGATAGGAACCATCAACAGTATAGCCATTAGCCATACAAAACACTTGTTTTTCATTTCTACAGATTTTTGTTTCACATTAATAAAGGATTTAGTTTCACATATTTTTTCCTGTTGCAAATGTGACAATTTACGGATGGAGAGAGGAGTAAAAACTATCGGAAAAAGAGGAAAATATCTGTTAGAACAATAAATACAAGGGGGTTACACAAAAAATCCCAGACTTTCACAAGCCCGGGATCTCACATGCAAAAAATGTCAATGTGTTATAGTGCCATTACGATTCATTAACTTAAAGAGCACTCTCAAGTCCTAATGAACCATAACGATTGACCGCACGTACTTTTAAATTTCCTTTCATCACGAATCTTGTTTCGAAAACCGGCTTTTGAGCAAAACCCACCACCTGATCATTATCGAAAATGATATAACCGGCAGCATCGGATACAGCTTTCCAAGTAATCTTCGTTCCTTGTTTTTTCAGATTCTGCGGAGCCGGTAGTTTTTCCATCATTGTACGAGGATCCCATCCGTCATTACCCGGAATGATACGTTCGTATACATAGCTATCCGCCTCCTCTTTGGTAACGATAGCACGACAAGAGCCTTTTGGCGGGTTATTTGGTCCGCGTCCGTCATATTCTGTTTTGCGTAGGCTCAAGTCGAGTACATTACCTTCGGCATCACGACTATCATACTCTGCAAATAATCCGGGAATAGCTCCCATATTGGTCCAACCCTCGGGAGCAAGAGGAATGCGCATAGTGGTATGTATATAGACAGCACGCGGCGAGTTGTGCCAGGGACGCCCCAACTTCTGTTTACCGTCGGCAGCAGAGGCATTGCCATCCACAATGCAATCACGGAAAATATATCCGAACTTTGCATCCTTATGACAGGGAGCGACAATTACAGAACCGCTACGTACATTATATAATGTACAGTTTTCAAGTAAAGCATCTCCCCCACCATAAAAATAATCGACTGCACCTTCAATCCAACAGTCTTTCACATAGTGGCGGTGAGAATCATTAGTAGAAGTCATCCAGGTGTCTTGAAAAGAACGGAAAATGCAGTTATTGAACGCTGCACAATCTGCCTGGCTGCTCATAGCCAATGCCTGTGGACCATTCTGGCTCTCTACTCCCCAATCATTCACATAAGAGATATTCTCAGTATAAAAATGATCGGCTTTCACCTTAACAACGCTTCCCTCAAACTTATAGACTTCGGAAGAAGGATTATGAACTGAATGTTTCCAAAAAGCCGTCTTTGCCGGTTCTGTACCTTCTTCAGGCTTTCCACCTACATTCAGGAGATGATGAATGATGGTTTTATCCTTGTCCTGACCGATCAGGTGGACATACGTTTTGGTTTCGGGTACTACCACATGTTCCCGGTACGAACCGTTCTTTACGAAAATCAACCACGGCTCTTGCCGGTTGTCGGGTACTGCATCAATAGCAGCCTGAATGCTTGTGTAGTCACCACTACCATCCTGGGCCACTACAGCCTGAAATGGTGATGCAGTATTCCGGGCATGACCTCCTAATAAAATGCCCATAAATAATGCCGTAAGAATTATCTTCTTCATACTTAATATATTTAATAATTGGTTTGAATTTTACTTTACCAGGCCGTTCAGATAAACTTCCAGATTGGTATAACCTTCTTTACTCAATGTAGTGGCAATACCGTCGGAAACATCTTTCGGATTCAGTCCATGGGCCGCTTCCCAAACATCGGGTATGCCGTCTCCATCAGTATCCCGCAGTTCATCGGCTGTAATGCCTCCATCGCTCAATGTAGGCCAAGGGTTGGTGGCTCCTTCCGGTTTCACATCTGCCGGCAAGTCTATCAGGCCGGGAACACTTTCCGCTCCTTTTGTCACACTACCGATATAGGTAGCCGTACCGTTTCTAGTTTCTTCTATAACACGTATATCAATGGCATCCCGTTGCCTGGAACATCCCGCTTGATCCAATACGAGCTCATAAGCTTGTTTTGCACTATGAGTAGTGATAATGCCTGCATCCAGAGGTTCGGACAGACGCATTTCCTTTTTCACTTTCTTTGTGAATGTATTGTCACAAGAAGCATTATTGATTTGCCCGTAAACACCTTTGGTCCAGTTATCTTGGGTTACTTCCTCATTTCCTTCGATGATATTGCCGTCTACATAGAGTTTCCCCCATACGTGTTCCATTGGTTTCCAGGCATTGGAAGTGCCGTCTGCATTCGTGCAATACTTCTTTGTGCGTACTCCTATGGCGGCAATACGGTAGCGGACAGGGCTGTTTTTCGGTGTAGCCGGTCCTGGTTTATAATAATTGTTCACAATATTGATACACATGCCTTCTCCGCCATAGCAACCGTTTCCAGCCCAGTTGTAGAATACGTTATTCCTCATATCCATGTGTTTGCGTTCCTGAGTAAATGGACGAGGTCCCAGACGGGGTACACGACTTTCGTGATGTGCCAGTAGATTATGATGAAAAGAAGCTTTTGCTCCTCCCCAGATGGCTCCATATCCATGTTTGCCTTTAGCATGACCTGCTGTGCGAAGACTTTCGGAAACCAGGCACCATTGAACAGTCAGATTCTCACCACCATATATAGAACAACATTCATCTACCGACCAACTAATAGAGCAATGGTCAATGATTAGATTCCTGCAATCTGTACTTCCAAGTCCGTCAGGCTCTCCACCTCCTTCGTTGCCTACACGAAAACGCAAATAGCGGACTATTACATTATCAGCATTGATAGTTACCGGATAACGGGCTATACAGACACCTTGTCCCGGCGCACTCTGCCCAGCAATGGTTAAATCCCCATTAATGATATCAAGGCGTTTATCCAGGAAGATCGTTCCAGCTACATCAAAGACAACCGTACGTGCTCCCTCCTGTGATAGGGCGTAGCGTAACGTCCCTTCCTGCAGACCATCTTCCAAAGTCGTTACATGATAGACTTTGCCTCCACGGCCACCTGTTGTATTCCGCCCGAAGCCTTCGGCGCCGGGAAAAGCTATCAGTTCCTTTGTTGTTTCCGTTTGTTCATCATCAGGCAGGACACTCGCTCCTGCCGGTATGATTGGAAGCAGGAATAAGGCCAGACATAAGAAACGTATAATGTACGCCCCGTTCATTCTGTTTTTCATTTCGTTTTTCATATATACTCTCTTCTAAGATTGGTTCATGTGATGCAAAAGTGAGGAATCCATAGTAAAAAGAGGGGGAAAAACTGATAGAAAAGGGGGACTGATGCTATAAAACGGCGAAAACCACCTATCAAACCACATTCACACCAAAAGACGGCTTCCCGATTGAAACCTCCGTCTCATATCGACAAGCCGCCCGTCTCCCGTTACAGGAGTGCTTTCAAATAGGTAAAAACGATGAAAGCAATATTTATAATCTATTCTGAATATCTGAGTTACTATTACGTTGCCCTTTGCTGCGGATATCTCCACCAAATGTGTAGGAGACACCGATGCGGAAACCGGTAAAGGCAAACTGATTATCCGTCGTCATCCGGACACCGTTGGATACCGTCTCAAGTTTGGAATGACTGATCAGGATATTATTCACATTCAGGCTAAGACTGAGTTTATTATCCAGCATACGATAAAGCAAACCTGCACTGATACCGTAATTAGGCTTTATCAGATAAACCCCGCTATATTGACGTGAAGTGAACCAGCCGGAAAGCGTTCCAATGAATGTCTTCTTCGAATTGAAGAAGAACGTATTGCGCAAACTGGCATTATAGGCCCATCCTTTCTCTTCGGCAGATGTGGAAGCAGCGCTGGAAGTCGTACGGCTATAGTTTACCCCATGCTGTACATAAGCCTGCATCCATCCTGTACGGAATGTATATGAATTATTCAATCCAAAAGAGTGCGTTTCCATAAAGTTATCCCACAGGAAAGAGCTGACATTTGTTTCCGGATCCAAACCTACCACCTGGAAGAATACATCGTCCGAATAAGAATAGAAAGCGGAAAAATTAAGATTGTTCTTAAATGTATATCCCAATTCGGCATTATACGTATAACTCGGTTTCAAATCTTCCTTTCCACAAGCATAAGTGTACTTATTCTGATAGAAAGGGAACGGATTCACCATATTCTGCGAGGGGCGTGAAATACGGTTGGATAAACTAAGATTCAATGCATTCAGTTCATTAGGTGAGTACAAGAAGTAGAGCGTAGGAAACAGACGGGTATAATCATGCTTGTCTGTCTTATTCGCCGACTCGGAAATACCGGTAGTACGGGTGTGCTCCATACGTACGCCCAACTGCATAGAAAACTGTTTGGAGAACGCACGATTGTAATCGGCATAAAGGGCATAAATCTGTTCCTTATAATGGAAGTAATCATCCTGCACCAGTGTCGGGTCCGAAGTATCATAATTGATGCGATTGCGGGTATCTGTGAAAGAGACCTTGGCACCTGCAGTTACCTTATACTTTTCAAACGGAAGTGTAAAGTCGAGTGCAGAAGAGAATACGTCTACCTTACGGTCTTGCAGATAGCTATAATCAAAATTGGTTCCAGGTATTGCTACACCGTCAGGAGTCTGAGTTTCGGACAGGAAGCCCATATAACTATCCCGGTTATCACGCAGGTAGTCCACATCCCAACTCATCTTTTTGCCTTTATCACCCCAAGTCTTATCTGTATGGAAATTCAAGTTAAGACGATCGGACTTGCCTCCTTCTTTGCTATCTGAGAACAGAAGAGAATCCAAACGGGTAGTAGCTACATCATAAACTTCCGTAACGGAAACGGCTTTGGCATCTTTAGGATTACCATAATTATAAACAGCTTGCAGGCCTACAGTCCAGTTACGCTCCAAAGCAACGTCCACACCTGCCTGACCATAATAACTCTGCATATACTTCTTGTAATCCGTACGTCCGTCCCAGGTATTCTTGGCGAAATAGCGGCGGTTTGCTTCACGCGTTTCATAGTTACCTTGTGTGGTACCTGCATTGACGAATGAGGATACACGGCCTTTACTGATATTCAGATTTACTCCGCCATAGCCGTAATTTTCCTTCTCACCGACATTATACGAAGTGGATACCGTACCTCCCAAGTAATCTTTAGGACGCGATTTCAGGCGTATGTTGATGATGCCTGCATTACCTGCTGCATCATACTTGGACGGTGGAGTGGTGATCACTTCTACTTTCTGTATCTGTGAAGCGTCATAAGACCGGAGATAGTCGATCAGTTCGTCGCCGGAAAGTTTCGTTTCACGGTCGTTGATATACACTTTCACTCCTCCTTTACCTATAATATCAATACTATTCTGTCCTACACGCAAACCAGGTACTTCGCGCAAAAGGTCGAGTGCATTTCCACCGGCAGAGGCAATGGAGTTGTGAGTATCAAAAACCACTCTGTCCACCAGACGTTTAATTACCGGACGGGCGGCTGTAACAGTCACTTCATTTAAAAAGGTAGAAGAGGATTTCAGAGTGAGCATACCTACATTCTTATTTTCCTGTAAAGAGACAGGCAGGTAGATGTCTTCACAACCGATTAGAGTGATATGCAACAGATATTCCCCTTTAGGTTGAGTAAAAGTAAAACAACCTTGTGCGTCCGTCAGCATACCTGTAATGTATGTACTGTCTTTAGCTTGCTTTAAAAGGATGTTTGCTACTTCCATCGGCTGATTGTTTTCATCTTGTACGCAACCGGAGAGTTGATAGCTTTGAGCAGAAATAGAAACTGCTACACATAACATAAGGAATAAGAACGTAAGTCTTCTCCCAATAGACTTCATTGAATTTGCTTTCATCGTTTGATTGATTTTAATGTTTCACTTTTCGTTTTTACCTGATGCAAATTTAAGGGTGAAACGTATCTCAAACGGTCTATATCAGGATATAAAAGTTCTATATCAGCAGCACCAGCACACCTCATTATCAATAAATTACACTCTTCTTTCTCTATATTTACCTTTTTAAGGTCTATATACTATCTATATGCATTGAAGAAAGGGTTCATTTTTGCTGGGTTATGAACACAATCCAACTCCTGATCCGCATAAATAATATTAAGTTTCAGAGGTTAAGCCGCCGCATCGCCACTTTTATCCCTTTTCGCTGCGACGGTTAAGGAAAATTGTAGTAGGTACTTATTCTTTCCACCATGGAGAAAGTTGCTTTCCATCACGGGGAAACTTTCTTTCCACCATGGTGGAAAGAAAGAAACTCCACGGTGGAAAGAATAAGCGTTCGGATGGAAAAGGCTAACCGTTGGAAGGGAAAAAGCATAGGAATGCCTAAGAAAGGAATTAGCTATTGCATTTAGTTCATTTCTTTCCGGATATGAATTAGTTGACGAGAAAACAAGCCTTATTTCTCTAAAATGAACCCGACAATATCCTCCTTCTCTCCCATTCCAAGTTTCTTTCGGATATTTGTCTTCCGCTGATAAATGGTTGGAATGCTTTGTTGTGTCACAACACTAATCTCTTTCGTCGAGAATTCTGCGCAAAGCAGACAACAAAGCTGCTGTTCCTTATCAATAAGCACAGAACCGAAACGCTGGTTCATTTGGGTATAGAACCCATTATATATACGGTCGATTACGGGATACAGATCCTCCCACACTAAAAGGCTTTCTACCGGCAACTCGCGGTTCGTGATACCGGATATACGACGAAGCAACTCCTGATTTTGAGATGTAGGTTGTGTAGCAACCAAGCGTATAATGCCCAACTGTTGCAAAAGTATCTTTCGGAAAAACTGTCCATCTTCCACTTCTTTATCAGTACTTCCGGCAACTCTCTGTTCATCATCTCCTTTTGTAGCATCTACCAGCAAGCGATTTAGTGTTTCAATACGTTCTTCCGCCTCAATCAAGCGATGACGACGCCTCCGGATATAAAAAAAGGCCCCGCCACCTACTACAACCAACAACAGCAAACAACCTAATAATGTCAGCTGTGCCTCTTGCCGTTCCACCGTCAGCATCAAGTTAGCATTCGAAAGTGACTCTTTGCTTTCGTCCTTTCGCCGGATAGTACTTTGCAAGGCATAAAGGGCATTGTGAACAGAGTCATTATATCGCATCACTTTCAGGAAGTCAAACGTGCGATGACGAGTATAATCTATCAATCCCTGATAATAATTCATCATATTTTCTGTGGTCAGAAACTTCTCCTGACAAGCAAGCAGCGATCTGCCCTGGTCAAGATAATATTGGGCAGAATCAAGTTTTCCCATCTTTAGAAAACATTCTGTCAGCACCAGATCAGTCATTGCAATCTGCCCTCCGTCCGGCGTCAGGCTTCGCAAGCGTTTCGAAACAACTGCTGCCTTTTCGTAATCATTGCCGATATAAGACAACATTTGTGCATAGTTTCGCAGATAATGTACCAAGCGAGCCGTATCCTTCTTCTGCTCCACCAACGCAATGCTCCGGTCCATATAGTAAGAAGCAGAATCATTCCCCTGCAGTCCCATGGCAATACCCAAAGAATAGTACAATCCTTCATCTTCACGAATAGCAATCGCCCGGAGGTGTGCTTCTATTGCCTTTTTATAGTCCTTATCAACATATACATGCCTGTTAGCTTTCTCAGCAAGCATGCTGACCATCAGATAAGTATCTCTACAGGCTGTAGCTGCTGCGATACCACTATCAAGTACAGACATAGCTTCTTCATGTCTTTTCTGCCAATATAAATACTTGGATTTCAACACAAATGAATTAAGCATTTTCACCGTGTCCGGACCGGCAACAAAGTAATCGAATGCCGGAAGAATCAGAGAGTCCTCCGTCATGGAATTTCCCCGTACATTATGCACAAATGTACGCAGCCAACCATACAGCATCTTTTCCTCAAACGGCAACCGCTCCGGATTCTTGATTGATGACAGAAGCTTCATAGCACTATCCGAATTTCCATAAATCACTGCATCCGCCTGGCGAAGCGAAGTAGTATTGTCCGTATGCCTGCAAGCACACAGCAGAATACTACTTATGATGAAAAGATATAAGAGTTTCTTCATATAGTATAGCCCTTCACAGGCAACAAAGGTATAGTCTCCTTTCTAAATCACTGTACAACCGCATCACGTAGTTGCTTCAAAGCCTGCTCCAGCACCGAACGGGGACAACCGATATTCAATCGCATAAAACCTTCTCCCGGCACACCGAACATGGTTCCATCATTCAGAGCCAAGTGTGCTTTCTCTGCAAAAAGACGAGTCAATGCCTCTTGTGTCAGCCCTAAAGCGCGACAATCCAGAAAAACAAGGTAAGAAGCCTGCGGACGTATCATACTGATGCCCGGAATATATTCTTTCAGGTAGTTCTCAGTAAAGTCTATATTTCCTTTTATATAGTCGAGCATCTGTTCCAGCCATTCTGCACCATGCATATAAGCCGCTGCCGCACCGATATAAGCAAGCAAATGTCCTTCGGAAAACTCACCAGCTTCCATAAAAGTCTGGAAACGCTCACGAATACCTTTATCAACAGTGATTGCATACGAACTGCCCAACCCCGGCATATTGAATGCTTTACTGGGAGCCATAAAAACAAGAGAATTTGCAGCTGCTTTTTCAGAAACCGTAGCAAACGGATGATGCTTATAAGGTGGTAGAGTCAGGTCAGCATGTATCTCATCAGAGATTACAAAAGTACCACTGTCATAACAAATGGCAGCTATTTCTCTCAGTTCATCCGCCGTCCAGACACGCCCACCGGGATTATGAGGATTACACAGAATGAGCACTTTGCAACCTTGTATGTCTTTGCGGAAACGATCAAAATCAATATGATACTGTCCGTCACATAGTTCCAGAGGCGAATATACCACTTCACGGCCCATGCGTTCGGTCACCAGAAAGAAAGGATGATAGACAGGAGTCATCACCATCACTTTATCGCCCGGATTAGTGAAACACTGCAAGGCAAAAGCCTGTCCACGAACAATCCCCGGGACAAATGTCAACATCTCACGGGATATATCCCATCCGTGACGATCGCGCAACCATGCACAAATGGAAGTATACCATTCTTCACAGGCAAAAGTATATCCCAACACCTCATGTTCCAGGCGCTTTTTCAAAGCGTCCATTACAAAAGGCGGAGTGCGGAAATCCATATCAGCTACCCACATAGGGAGTAAATCATCACGTCCCCAGATATTTTTTACGCCATCCCACTTCACGGAGTTGGTACCACGGCGTTCAATGATTTCATCAAAATTGTATTTCATCGTTCTATTTCTATTTACGTAAGCCACACAAATCATAGTACCCATTCTCATATCGGAAAAAGTACAAACACCGCCACATCCCACACCGCATGCGACACGATCAGTGTCCCTAACTTCTGCGGATACAGCCTGTAAGCCAGCCCCCAGATAGCTCCAACTACCAATGCTGCCATCACCAACATAAAGTTAAACGACCAAATGTGCACCAAGGCATAGACCAGCGTCGTCACAATGAAACCTGTATTCGGGTTCCAACGTTTTGATAGTGCATTCTGTACATAGCCACGCCAAAAGATTTCTTCTGCAGGGCCTATCAATATGAGTAGCAGTATAGAGAGTAGCCAGGGATTTTCCCCGGTCTTCATACCATAAATAAGTTCCACCTGCGGGCGGGCAAAATCAAAAAGCCAGGCAGAAGCTTTATCCCCTACCCAGAATATTCCCCATAATACAACGGACAAGGCCACACCTCCGGCAATATTCTTCCAATCGAACTTCACATCTTCTACCCACCACTGCGGACGAAGTGCAAAAGACATATTCATCAGTATAACCGCTGAAAAGCTCATTGCTGTCCAGAAGTTGAATATGCCGCTTGTCCAGGGAGAGAACATGAAAAACCACAAGAAAGCAGCTATCAATAAAGGGATAATAATTCGTTTCATACTATATTAAAAATGTAACCGTAAACAGTAAGCTGAACAAGAGTTGCAGTTTCGCAGTCTTTTCATCCAGATTAGAGATTACAATAATCCCTTCTTTCTGTAACCGCAACATGGTACGCGCATTGGCTATAGCCGGCAGAATTCCTATTATAGTCAGCAGAGACCACCATGGGAAGTAGCCCAGTAGTACACAAATCGCAATCCACAAAAATGGGAACAGTACTTCAAACATATAGAGGTAAATATCAGTCTTCACTCCCAACTTCATAGCAAGAGTACTGATCTTTGCCCGTACATCCGTACCGATATCACGCGTATTATTAGCATGCAGGATGGCTACTGTTATCAATCCTACCGGAACAATGATCAACCATACATCAGGCAGGAATTTCCCCATTGTTATATAAGTTATTCCCAAAGTAGGCAGAATGGCATAAGCCACGAAAATAACAAAATCACCGAAAGCCCGGTACTTCAGACACGGATAGAGCAATGAACACATGGCACCGCAAACTCCTATCCATAACAAGGGAAGTCCGGTACGCATAACCAGCCAAAGACCGATAATCACTGCCGGTACCATTAATCCTATAGCCAGATTACGTATTTCCAATGGCATGAATTGCCCACTCGTCAGGGTCTTCACACCGAAGGTATCTACGCGGTCCACTCCTCGTTCAAAGTCGAAATAATCACTCCATGCATTTCCCGAAGCATGGAAAATAACAATACCGACCAACGCCAGCAGTCCGTTCGCCCACTCTATTACCCCGTATGCCCAATACAAATACGCCAGCGTCACAATCACCGGCATTGCCGACGCCGGGAATGACCAAGGGCGTACAGCGATCAACCAATCTTTGAAAGAATGCTTTTTCATCTACGATTTAACTACGTTCAAAACAGCTTTTGCTATTTTATTAATGTATAGTCACTATTTACGATTTCTTTAGGAGACAAAAGTACAAAATATCCTCACTTTTGAGTACTTTTGCATCCAAGTAAAATAAAAAAATATATGATTAAAGCCCTGTTTTTTGACATCGACGGCACTTTAGTGAGTTTTGATACACATGCTATCCCCGAAACCACCATCGAAGCCATCGCCGCTGCCAAAGCCAAAGGTATTCGGATATTTATCGCTACGGGACGTCCTGCTGTTATTATCAACAACCTTTCTGCCTTGCAGGACCGTGGACTCATAGATGGTTATATAACCATGAACGGCGGATATTGTTTCGTAGGCGAAGAAGTGATTTACAAGAGTGCAATTCCTGCCACTGACGTACAGACAATGGCGCGCATCTCTTCTGAACAGAATTTCCCCTGTATCTTTGTAGGCGAGCATGATATCTGTGTTTGCCAGCCGGATGAGATGGTGAAAAAGATATTCAATGATTACCTGAAAGTAGATATACTCCCTGTTAAAACTCCTAAAGAGGCTATTCATCGGGAAATCTTCCAGATGACTCCATTCATCACACTGGAACAAGAGAAAGTCATTCTCCCACAACTTCCCGGTTGTGAAGCTGGACGCTGGTTCCCCGCTTTTGCCGACATTACCGCAAAAGGAAATACCAAGCAAAAAGGAATCGACGAAATTATTCGTCATTTCGGCATTCGTCTGGAAGAGACGATGGCATTCGGAGATGGCGGCAACGATGTAAGCATGTTACGCCATGCAGCCATTGGTGTGGCTATGGGTAATGCAGTGGATGAAGTGAAAGAACATGCCAACTACATCACCACTTCAGTGGACGAAGACGGAATAGCCAATGCGCTCAAACATTTCTCCGTCATATAGCCTCCTTTAATTTTTAATTATTAATTTTTAATTTTGACGCAGTCAATAGATACCAACAATAAAGAGTTTCAGGATGCCCTGAGCCTTATACAATATACTCGCCAGTCCGTATTTCTAACCGGGAAAGCAGGTACGGGTAAGTCTACCTTTCTGCGATACATCTGCGAGAATATAAAAAAGAAACATGTAGTATTGGCTCCTACCGGTATTGCCGCCATCAATGCCGGTGGCAGCACCTTGCACAGTTTCTTCAAATTACCGTTTCATCCTCTGCTACCCGATGATCCGAACCTGAGCCTGCAACGCGGGCGCATCCATGAATTCTTCAGGTATACCAAGCCGCAGCGAAAGTTACTGGAAGAACTGGAACTTATCATTATCGACGAGATTTCCATGGTACGGGCGGATATTATCGATGCCGTAGACCGCATCCTGCGAGTCTATTCACGCAACCTGCGTGAGCCCTTCGGTGGAAAACAGCTTCTGTTAGTAGGTGATGTTTTCCAGCTCGAGCCTGTCGTTAAAGGGGATGAACGGGAAATATTAAACCGATTCTATCCTACTCCCTACTTTTTCTCTGCAAGAGTTTTCAGCCAGATAGACCTTGTTTCCATCGAACTCCAAAAGGTGTATCGTCAGACGGATAAAGTATTTGTCAGTGTTCTGGACCATATCCGCAGTAACACCGCCGGTGCAGCCGACTTGCAATTACTCAATACGCGCTATGGCACTGACATTGAGGAAAATGAGGAAGATATGTACATCACCCTCGCCACACGCCGCGATAACGTAGACTACATCAACGACCGGAAACTGGCAGAACTACCCGGTGACTCTGTTACCTTCCGAGGTGAAGTCACGGGAGATTTCCCTGAAAGCAGCCTGCCCACATCGCGCGAACTGGTACTGAAACCGGGAGCTCAGGTTATCTTTATCAAAAATGACTTCGACCGCCGCTGGGTAAATGGTACTATTGGCATAGTCAGCGGCTTCGATGAAATAGAAGAAACTCTCTACGTCATCACCGATGATGGAAAAGAATGTGACGTCAAGCCGGAACACTGGAAAAATATCCGCTATAAATACAACGAAAAGAAAAAAGAGATTGAAGAAGAAGTCCTGGGTACTTTCTCTCAGTTCCCCGTACGGCTGGCATGGGCAATCACTGTTCATAAAAGTCAGGGACTGACTTTCAGCCGTGTGGTTATCGACTTCACCGGTGGCGTGTTCGCCGGTGGGCAAGCCTATGTTGCCCTCAGTCGTTGCACCTCATTGGAAGGCATCCAGCTAAAGAAACCTGTCAACCGCGCTGATATCTTTGTCCGCCCGGAAATAGTAAACTTTGCCGAACGCTTTAACAACCGGCAAGCCATAGACCGCGCCCTGAAACAAGCACAGGCCGACGTGGAATATGCTGCTGCGACCAAAGCTTTTGACCAAGGAGATTTCGAAGTCTTTCTCAATCATTTCTTCAAGGCTATACACTCCCGATACGACATAGAAAAGCCTGTTATACAACGCCTCATCCGTCGCAAGTTAGGTGTTATCAACAAGCTACGTGACAACAACGATCAACTAAAAGCCCAGATGGCCGAACAGCAAAAACGACTGCAAGCCTATGCACGAGAGTATTACCTTATGGGCAATGAATCTATCACTCTTGCCCATGACTCCCGTGCCGCTATTGCCAACTATGATAAGGCGCTGGAACTCTATCCCGAATATGCGGATGCGTGGATACGCAAAGGAATCACCCTCTTCAATGACGGAAGATATATTGAAGCGGAAGAATGCCTCACACGGGCAGTAAAACTACGTCCGGCAGAATTTAAAGCTGTCTATAACCGGGGAAAACTGCGACTGAAACAACAGGAAACAGAAGGCGCTATTGCCGATCTGGACAAGGCTACCACCCTGAAACCCGACCATGCCGGAGCACACGAACTCTTTGGCGATGCCCTGATGCAGGCAGGAAAAGAAGTAGAAGCTGCATTACAGTGGAGGCTGGCAGAAGAACTTCGAAAAAAATCATCCAAGAAATAAGCCACACTTATTTGATAATAAGAAACTTATTATCTACTTTTGTGTTATTATATATAGACTAACAACCAGTCCTATGCTTCTAAAACTGTACGAAAAGAACAACAATCCACAAGACCTGCAACAGATAGTGGATATTCTGAATGACGGTGGACTTATCATCTATCCCACCGACACCATGTATGCCATTGGTTGCCATGGGCTGAAAGAGCGTGCTATCGAACGTATTTGTCGTATCAAAGAAATTGATCCGCGCAAAAACAACCTTTCTATTATTTGCTATGACCTGAGTAGCATCAGTGAATATGCCAAAGTAGATAACAATACATTCAAATTGATGAAAAGGAACCTGCCTGGTGCTTTCACTTTCATCCTGAACGGCACTACCCGTTTGCCTAAAATATTCCGTAACCGGAAGGAGGTTGGTATCCGTATGCCTGATAATGCCATTATCCAGGAGATAGCCCGTGTTCTGGATGCCCCTATTATGACTACTACCCTACCTCACGAAGAACATGAAGACATGGAGTACTGTACCGACCCGGAATTAATCGATGAAAAGTTCGGTGACCTTGTCGATCTGGTTATCGACGGTGGAATCGGTGGCACAGAATCTTCTACCATTGTGGACTGTACCAATGGAGAGACAGAAATTGTGCGACAAGGAAAAGGCTGGTTGAATGAAGGGTAACCAACCAAATACCCATTTTGTTTGTTTCTTAAGAAAACAGTCAAAAAGGATATGAGTACAAAAGAACAATACTGGAAATATTCACTAATTACTATTATCATCGGACTGGGGATAATCCTGTTTTTACAGATTACTCCCTTTCTGGGTGGTCTATTAGGTGCACTGACTATCTACATACTAGTCAGAAAGCAGATGATACATCTGACCGACAAGCGGAACATGAAACGAAGCATTGCTGCTACCCTCATTACCACTGAAGCCATTCTCTTCTTCTTAGTACCTTTGGCATTGGCTGTATGGCTATTAGTCAGCAAGCTACAAGATATCAATTTGGATCCTGAAAGCATTATTGCCCCCATTGAAGATATGGCAAATATCATAAAAGACAGGACTGGCTATGATGTTCTGGGTAAAGATACCACTTCTTTTATTATCTCTGCACTGCCTGCCATAGGACAATTCGTAATGGGTAGTATCAGTAGCTTCGCCGTCAATCTCTTTGTATTGGTATTTGTTCTATACTTCATGCTGATAGGCGGACAAAAGATGGAGCAATACATCAGTGACATACTTCCCTTTAATAAGTCGAATACAGATCATGTAGTAAGAGAAATAAAAATGATTGTACACTCCAATGCGGTTGGCATTCCCTTACTGGCAATCATACAAGGTGGAGTGGCCATGATAGGTTACTGGTTCTTTGATGTTCCGGATATTCTGTTAACGGGATTTCTCACCTGCCTTGCAACAGTCATCCCTATGGTAGGTACAGCCTTGGTCTGGTTCCCGATTGCTGTCTATATGGCATTATCCGGCGATCTCTTCAATGGCATCGGCCTGGCTATATTCGGAACTCTGATTATTTCTCAGCTCGATAACCTGATACGCTTTATCCTGCAAAAAAGAATGGCTGATATACACCCGCTAATCACTATCTTCGGGGTAGTTATCGGATTGTCTCTATTCGGATTTATGGGAGTCATATTCGGACCGCTATTACTCTCATTATTCTTCTTGTTCGTAGATATGTTTAAAAGAGAGTATCTGGATAAGTCGAAATAGATAAAAAAACAAAGGCGGAAAATCCCTCTATCAACAGAGGAACTTCCGCCTGTAGAGTATTTAGATAGTTGAGTATCCAACACCCTAACCAGTAGTTATAATGAAAATATAGTAACAGTGTCTGTGATGCCGGGACTTATAGATTGAACCATCCATAAGCATAAGCCCCGTTATCTCCTTTTATTTCTATCAAGAATGCTCCAGTCACATCAGATGACAATTGAATATTCTTCAAAATAGAAGTAGTGATATTCTCAGAAGAAGTATACACCGGAACACCATCTTGAGTAATGGTTATTTCAACTTCGCCTACAGCAGCAAAGAAATTGATTTCTACCAAATTATTCCCGCACAACGTTGCAATAATAGGAATATCAGGGGTTATTGAACGGTGCCTATTTCCATCATCAGAATTTGTTTCAAAAGGAATATCATTACCAGATAAAGTAATCTCACCTACTATTTCCAAATCACCAATCATGGATGAATGGGCATTAACTGTAAACAGGAAGAAAAATCCTACCAGACATAAAACAGACTTTAGTTTCATTGCTTTTATTGTTTAATTTTGGCTCAAAGATAAAGCTCTAAAGCCACATAACCTAAAATTGAATATGGACAAAAAACGGGAAGATAATTCACTATTAATCAAAGCAATAGAATAAAAACATTCAAGAAAGTATGGACAAAAAACGCCCCCATTAAAAGAATAAAATAAACTCTTCCAATGACTTTTCTTTGTCTATACACAAATGTTCCTTTAGTCTTAGCTTCATCCGGTAAACAGAATTCCGCTCACAATCGAAAACAAACATCAACTGATTAGTCGTAAATCCTACCTTCAGTAAGGTCGCCAAGATAAGATCTGTTTTTGTCAGAGTATAGTTTGAATTTAAACGGGATATAAAATTTGCGAAGATCAAGTCCATAAAATCAAAGAGGTTCCGCTTCTCTTCCAAAGTCATTCTCTGAACGATCAGTTCTCCTTTATTCAGCTGTTCTAATACGCAAGAAGCTTTTATGCATGTATTTTCGCGTAGCTCTTTATTTTCTGCAGTTAATAATATTATTTTTCCGTTCAGATCGGCAATCTTCTTCTTTTTTGCTAACTGCTCTTCTTCACTCTTCTGTTTATACTCACCTATGCGGAATGCATATTCTTCTATTTCCTCTTGATTTTTCCTGATTGTATCGATGTTCCGCTGAAAGCGTCTTCTATATTTAGTCCTGATTATTACGATAGCAATCACCATTAGAATAGTAATTAACAAAATTAAGTAGAACTGACTCTCTTTTTCCAACTTAATCTGTTCATTCTCCATTCTTAACTTCTCATTATCATATTTTTTTTGCAGGATTAATATCTGTTTCCGCAAGTCTTCATTATGTACAATCTCCAACAAAGAATCGGATTGTTCTTTATAAAAAAGAGCATCCTTGTAGTTTTTCCTTGCTTTTTCTAACCCAGACAAATAATTATATGCTCCAGCTTGTGTATACCTCTTACTACTCTTCACCACTTTCTTGAAGCATCGTTCGGCCTCATCTAAATTTCCCATAGACAGATAAGCCTTACCTAAGGATATATAATAATGATATTGACTAAAAGTATTAGAATCACTCGAAAGAGCTTTCCAGAAGAAGCCAATAGCTGCTTCATAATCTTTCTCTTTTTCAGCCATGATTCCAAGTATCTGAAAAAGAGAGGAACGTACCCGGTGAGTAGTATCCGGCAAAAGTTTCAATCCTTCATCCACATAGCGTCTGGCAGTGTCATTACTGGCCTTCATCATATATCCACGGGCCAGATTCCGGTATCCATATACGACGCCTAAAGTATCCCCTGCCAATTTATAGTAATCAACCGTTTTCCTGAAGTTCAGGATAGAAGCATCATACATTCTTTGGTTGTAATTCAACATTCCGATATTTTCCTCCAGCAGCCCTTGCAATTTATACTCCTGAGTTCCCTCCAGTAAAATCTGTGCGTTCAGATAAGCATTCATTGCTTCCGTACTTTTATCCTGATACGAAAGCATAGTTCCATAATAAAAAGAAGCCTTTCCGGCCTTTACCTTGTCATTATGGTCTTCATAATAATCTATTGCAATTTTTATCAGAGAATCAGATTGCAAACTATCCAGATAGTTCTTGTCTCGCGCTTGTGTCAGCAAGAAGGCATAATCTGCTTGTTGACGACCATGCAGTTTATCCGGATGAGGTATTTGTTGCAAAAGATATAGTGCACTGTCCGGATATGCCTCCATACACTCTCCGGCATGCACCAGAAGAACATCTGCTTTATCGGCAGAAGGAGTACAAGCCCAGAGAAGTCCTAATAGACATGATAATACAGGTATCAGATATAGGTGCTTTCGCATGTTTCAAGTCTTCTTGTTTTATAACAGTGCCAAAGATAGTGATTTTAGCTATTTATGCGAATCAGTCTCTAACAATATCTTTCAATTTTATGGCTTGAAACGTAATATGAGCCACGCTACTTTCATAGAGGATACCAATCGTCTCTTTATCGACCATGGTAAGACAAGTATATCCCCAATTGTTGTCCTCATCCAACAATAACTGATGTTCCGGCAGCCAGGTTACGCCTCCATCCAAACTAATCTTAATAGTAGTGTGATGGCGTCCCTTCGTTGTATTGGGATTAGAGAATATGAGTAAATCCCGGTTTAAAACATTGTCACCAGCTTTTACATGAATCAGACTTGCCATACAAACAGGTTCTTGTAAAGCTTTGCGCGAAGATTCATGTTCAATCCATGTTTCGCCCAGATCTTTCGTAATTGCTACAGCACGACTTCCACCCCGATTATCGCGCATATTCAACATCAAGACTCCCGGTTCCACCTCAGCAACCTGCGCTTCTGTGGTATTGGTACGTGCATGATTATGTATTTTCCAAGTTTCACCTTGATCCTTGCTATACATGATACCCGCATTCGGCACACGGGTAGCATCTATAAACTGAATGGGAAACACTAATGTTCCATCTTCCATTGTGATCCCACGTCCGGGTCCTTGCAACAAGAAATACCAAGCAGGATATTTCACTTGTTCAGTAATGTTTATAGGAGTTGACCAGCTTTTACCATCATCCGCACTCTTTGCCAGGACGAGTTGTGCCGTATGATTCAGGTCCAACCCCGGATGTGAACTCCACCAAGCACGTTGATTCCCCATACCATGTGTCCAAGCAGCAACTATCCATACATTATTAGTCTTCGTATCTACCAATATAGACGGATCACCCACTCCATTCTGTGCCGAGGGCAGTCCACCCGTTTCACCAAAAGCCAAAGGCAGACGCATCTTTTCCCACGTCTTTCCCCCATCCGTACTACGACTTAAACCGACGTCTACATGTTCCTGAAGATCGACACTACTATTATAGCGTACATCATAAACACCTAATAAAGTTCCGTTATTAGTAGTCACCAATCCCGGAATACGATACGCTGCCGAAAGATCATCGCCTGCATGACGTACCCCTACACCCATCCGATGCTCAATACTTTGCGGAGAAATAACATTCAGAGGAGCTTCCTTACCATCCAGAGTAACCGAAGCAATGGCTGCCCTGACCTTAGTATTCAACGAAGCTTCCGGTTTCATCTGTAAACTGACCCAAAAGAAGTTAATCCCCGGAAACAACTTCTGGTTAGCATCGAGAATAAAGTGTTTTTTTGGGGCAATCACTTCCGCCTTTTTAATGGAATAGGAAGGGTTTGCCGCCAAAGTCTTTCCGACAGCATGACTTGATATGTATTCTACGGAAGCAAAGCGTCCTTTTTCTCTGTCCTGCAGGGCTTCAGTACCACTATAGTAAAGCTTTACCGACTGGATATCAGAAAGATTAGTATCTTCTCCAAAATTCAGAATGACTCTGTTCAACATCGTACTTTCCTTTGCATCCAAACGCAAATAGAACAATACATTATCCACTCTTTCTATCAAAACCGGAACTTGTGTCTCACGGATAAAAATTGTATCTGCAGCCCGGACCACCGGGATGACACACAATAAACAGAAAAGTATAAAAAGCAAAAATATCGGCTTCTTCATAGTATAGATAAAGTTAATAAGAATGTTAGAAGTTACAAAGATAACATTCAATAATAAAAATCCCACATTTGCCGCCTCAAAGTGTTTTTTGTTTCATCTTCCTCTTGCTGTAACATCCCTATTTCCTGAAGATGATAAAGCCTCTCCAGCAGAACGACAAGCTGCTTTTCACAAATATGCATATCACATATTTCTTTAATCCAGTCCACTGTTTCTTCAAGAACAACGACAGAAGAGAGGGTGAGTGCCTTTTGCTTTTCCGGTTTGCGAAGCATATCTGCCATAAACGACAGAATTTTAGATACCATCTTTTTACTACGGCTACGGAAACGGGATTCCGGATTTTTCAAACGTAACAGAAAATATTCTCCAACCCATAAAGAAGCAATGAATGCCTCGGAAGAAGGCTGTTTTATCCCTTTCCAGAATTTAATCAGGAAAGTATCCACTTCTTCCAATATGCCGTCTGTATTATCATTTATATAAAACCTGTGTGCAAGGCATTCTATTACACATCCCAATTTAGCCACACAGACTCCATCTTTATTATCAGCGACTACTTTTTCCGCTTCTCTCAAGAATTTAAAAGCATTATCCTCTTCCATACGGTCGTCATACAACCGGAACTGGTGGAATAATGAGAGAGATTGGCACAGCAAGTCATCAAAGGAGCAATCCGCATCATTCATATTCAAACGATTCATTCATTTCGAAGCTATAAAGATAGGAATGATAAAGATAATAACAAGCAAAAGAGAGTGGACAAAATTAACATCCAAAAGACAATTAATTTTCAGCACATTACCTCATTAAAAAAGAGATTTTTCTAATGAAAGGTGGACAATTCAGAAAAGAAATGCGCAACCCGCTTCACACTTATCAGCGGAAAACGAATTGCGCAATTTACTTTTATATGAAAAATTACTTCAGCAAAGAAGCCGGATCCAAGTGGTCTGCTTCAATATCCTTAAAGTAGCGATAGGTGCCTACTTTCAATTCAAAAGTAGCTGCATCATCAGCAACAATGATACCTTTCTCATGCATTTGCAATGCACTGATGGTCCACATCTGTGTGATGGCACCTTCTACAGCATGATAGAGTGCAAGAGCTTTATTATGTCCGTTTACAATAATCATCACTTCCTTAGCTGAAAGTACCGTACCTACACCTACTGTCAAGGCTGTTTTAGGCACTTTATTCACATCGTTATCAAAGAAACGGGAATTGGCGATGATAGTATCCGTCGTTAGCGTCTTCTGACGTGTACGGGAAGACAAAGAAGAACCCGGTTCGTTGAAAGCAATATGTCCGTCGGGACCAATACCACCCATAAAGAGGTCGATACCACCATAAGATTTGATCTTCTCTTCGTAACGGGCACACTCAGCATCCAGATCGGCAGCATTACCGTTCAAGATATTAGTATTCTCCGGATTGATATCGATATGGTTGAAGAAATTATTCCACATGAAAGAATAGTAGCTTTCTGGATGTTCTTTCGGCAAGCCGACATACTCATCCATATTAAAAGTAACTACATTCCGGAAGGAAACAATCCCTTTCTTGTTCAGGTCGATTAACTCCTTGTACATGCCAAGCGGTGATGAACCGGTAGGGCAACCCAGGACAAACGGTTTTTCAGGCGTCGGATTAGCGGCCTTAATTTTAGCGGCTACATAGTGAGCAGCCCACTTAGATACGGATTGATAATCCGGTTGAATGATTAATCTCATTGCAATTGTTTTTTATCAGGTTAATAAATTAGGGGTATTTTCAGTCAATTATTCCCTGTCCTTCTTCAGGCGGTCTGCCATAGAACGTGCCAGGTGTTCGCATTGTTCGTAAGTAATATCCTTCATTGCCTGTTTCATCTCTACAGGATCGGCTATAATTTCAAATTTGCTCTTTTCAGCAAATTCAGCCATACGTTTCACCGCAGCGCCTGCCCAAGTGAACGAACCGAAATAGCCCAGATAACGACCTTTTATCTCACGAATCAATATCTTAGAGAGTAAAGATTCTATATCCGGATAAATCTGGTTACTGTAAGTAGGGCTACCAATAATTAAGCCACGATATTTAAAAATGTCTGCAATAATATAAGAAGGATTACTCTTGCTTACATTATGCATCACAATGTTCTTGATGCCTTGTGCTGAAAGTTCAGCAGCAATAGCTTCCGCCATCTGTTCTGTATGGCCATACATGGAGCCATAGGCAATTACCACACCTTCATCGGCAGCATAACGGCTCAGTTTATCATAAATGCCTATTACTTTACTAATATTATCTGTCCAAACAGGACCATGAGTAGAACAAATAGTCGTAATGTGCAAACCGCCCAGCTTTTGCAAAGCCTTCTGTACCGGAGAACCATATTTGCCTACAATATTAGAGTAGTAACGCACCATTTCGTCCCAATAACGATCGGTATTGATGCGAGTATCGAGGAAGCCGCCATCCAATGTACCGAAACAGCCGAAACCGTCGCCGGAGAATAGTACACCTTCCGTTTCGTCGAAAGTCATCATGGTTTCGGGCCAGTGCACCATGGGAGTCAGATAAAAACGTAGTTTATGATGTCCTAATGCCAGGAAGTCTTCATCTTTCACAATGTATTGTTCACCTGTCACTCCATAATAACCTTCGATCATACCGAAAGTTTGCTTGTTACCTACAATAACAATATCGGGATAATGCTGCTTAATGAGGCGGATAGAACCGGAATGATCGGGCTCCATATGGTTGATGATAAGGTATTGGATAGGGCGTTCGCCTATGATGCTTTTTATTTTACGGAGATATACCTCAAAATAACAAGCATCCACCGTATCAATCAGAGCCACTGTTTCGTCGTCTATCAGGTAAGAGTTATAAGACACTCCATAAGGTAATGGCCACAAACCTTCAAAGAGGTGTTTGTTACGGTCATTTACTCCTACATAGTGTATTTTTCCTTTTATCATAGTCTTCTGGTTCATAAAACTTCTTTATTTAGATTGATTCTATATTCAAACAGCCGCAAAAATAAGGCTTTTTTCTCACATTTCATATTTCTTTCCCTGATAAGCTCCAAGCTGGCGCATTTTTTTTTGTATACGGTGGTTAAATTCATAATTTTTCAGTCCCCAGTCGGGTGCTATTAACAATTCTTTAGGAGACTGTGAGACAAAGCGTTCTAATACCAAATCCGGGCGTAGGTGCTCGATGTAGTCCACTACCAAGTCAATATATTCTTCTACGTCAAACAGATGGAAATCCTCGGGATGTTGTTCATATTCATGTGCCATCCGGGTGCCGCGTATCAGTTGTAACTGATGCATTTTCAAAGTAGTAAGGGGGATACGTGACAGAGCAGAAGCTTGTGCCACCAAATCTTCGTGTCTTTCTCCGGGAAGTCCCAGTATAACGTGCCCACCTGTAAGAATACCACAGCCGACAGTGCGTTCTACCGCATCTACCGTATCCTGATAAGTATGTCCGCGATTGATACGGCACAATGTAGCATCATTCGTGCTCTCAATGCCATATTCCACCAGCAGAAAGGTGTGCTTATTGATCTCTTCCAAATAATGAAGCAATGCATCCGGCATGCAATCCGGCCGGGTGCCGATGACCAGACCGACTACATCTGGAACTGTAAGTGCTTCTTCATATTTCCGCTTCAAGGCTTCTAACTCACCGTAAGTATTAGTATATGCCTGGAAGTAAGCAAGGTACTTCATCTCAGGATACTTATGTGCAAAGAATATCTTTCCTTCTTCCAGTTGCTGGGTAACGGACTTTTCCGTACGGCAATATTCTGGATTGAAAGTCTGGTTATTGCAGTAGGTACAGCCACCATATCCCTTTGAACCGTCTCGATTTGGACAGGTGAAACCGGCATTGAGCGATATCTTCTGTACCTTATACGGAAAATAACGCTTCAGAAAGAGTGGAAATTCATTATATAGTATAGGTGAGGTATCCATATCCCTGTTATTTAATGACAAAAATAAGTCTTTTCTTTGAATAGTAAGCCATTTTGTGTTTACAAATAAAAGAATAATTCAGAACTGTTCACACTGATACACCTTCCTCAGAATTAAAGTGTATTTAAGTCTGACTCATCCTTCACCTTCTCTTTCCTATTAAAAAAAGGAGTAAACCCGTTAACGGAATTAGAGGCTGTCCAGCATCCTGCAAGAACCGTATCAAAGAGGGTTCAAATCCCTATTTGCTCCGTAGCAAACTCGGATAGCGGTACTTCTAACCGAATTTGCTACGGAGTTGATACGACCCAGATACTTTCCAACCCCGGTTTTGGTCTCTATTCAGTTAGTTTACGCACCGTACTATCATAACCTTGCAATACACAAACCGCCTATTTGTTAACGAACATAAAATAAATATTTTTCACCTGCACTAAAAAATGTTGCACCTACAGATTATCAATATCCTACCTCATAAAATATACGTAAAAGGGGCACTCTGCTAAACACATTTTAATGATTAGTGACGTATTTTACACACATTTTCTTCCGTTTACAGGCATGGAAAACGAAATAAATTCATAGCTTTGCCTAAAACCTCGGTCAATCAACCTATTAATACTATAATTACCATGGCTACTATCGCTCTCGATATAGGCGGCACCAAAATAGCCAGTGCTATTTTCCTCCCCGACGGAAGTATGTTGTTCAACCGGAAGCGCCTGCTAAAAGGAAGAACAGGACATGAAGTAGGCAAGCTTGCTGCAGAAATTCTCGCTAAGTTACTGACTATTGCCCGCAGAAGCCGCATTCAAATTGATGGTGTCGGTGTATGTGTACCCGGCATCGTTTATTCGCAAACAGGCCGCGTATGGGCTCCGAATATCCCCGGTTGGGAAAACTATCCGCTACAGGAAGTACTGCGTACCGTGACCGCGCCGGGTATTGAAATTTATATCGACAGTGACCGCACCTGCTATATGTATGGAGAAATGTGGCAGGGAGCAGCCCAAGAATGCCACAGCGCAGTGTTCATTGCCGTAGGTACAGGTATAGGTGCAGGAATCATCATTGACGGACATGTATTGCACGGGGCAAACGATATCATCGGCGCCACTGGCTGGATGGCACTGCAACCGCCTTATAAAGAAGCATATGATGCCTGCGGCTGTTTTGAATACTATGCCTCAGGAAATGGAATTGGAGCCAGAGTACGGGACGCAGTCCGTGCAAATAAAGCTTATAAAGGGCGCTTGCGCCAGAAACCGATCTGCCGGATTTCGGCTTACGACGTATTCAATGCATACAATGAGAGCGATCCGATTGCTGTTTCTGTCTTGCACAAGGCTATAGAAATGTGGGGAATGGCTTCGGCTAACCTGGTCAGCTTACTAAACCCGCAAAAAATAATCTGGGGAGGCGGTGTATTCGGCCCTGCCTCCATCTTCATAGACGATATCTACAAAGAAGCCTGCAAATGGGCACAACCGCTCAGCATCAAACAGGTGGAATTTGTTGCCTCTCAGTTGTCCGGTAATGCCGGACTGATAGGAGCTGCTTTTCTTGCTATCAAAAAGCACCTGTATGAGTAATCTCCCCGCCTTATCACCTTATTATTTTATCACCTTATCATCTTTATTGATATGAGTAGTTACAACAAGAATCTGGTATTCACAGCTGCGTGCATCGGCATGTGCTTCTTTGGCATTTCGATGATCACTTTGGGGGCGGTACTACCATCCCTCACTACCAAACTGACTCTGGACAATCTCCAGGCAACTGCACTGGTGACGTTCCTGCCTCTCGGCCTACTGGGAGGTTCCCTGCTTTTCGGTCCTATTGTAGACCGCTTTGGCCATAAAGCACTACTGCTACTCAGTTGTCTAATTGTGCTGTTCGGACTGGAAGGAATTGCTTTCTTCACAAGTATTCCGCTATTACAGGTCTCTATTATAGGAATCGGATTGGGAGGTGGTATCCTGAATGGTGAAACCAATGCTTTGGTAGCAGATATCTCCGACGAAGCAGAAAAAGGCTCGCGTCTCAGCCTGCTCGGAGCGTTCTATGGCATCGGTGCATTGGGTATTCCCGTACTGTTAAGCTTCCTGGCTGAATACTATTCTTTTGAAATCATCCTGCAAGGTACAGGTATGATCATGCTGATTGGCATTTTGTTCTGCCTTGGCATCCGCTTCCCCGCCCCGAAACAACCGCAAGGATTCCCTATTAAGGAAGGATTGGGACTATTAAAGGAAAGTAGTTTATTATTGCTTAGCTTCATCCTCTTTTTCCAAAGTGGCATTGAAGGAGTTTGTAACAACTGGACTACCCTTTATTTGGGACAAACCACCGGCATCCCCGAAAACCGGGCACTTATAGCGCTGACTTGCATGGTAGCCGGATTGACCGTTGCCCGCCTGTTACTGGTAGTCCTTTTCAAGAAGATTAAGCAAGAGACAGTTCTGCGAACCAGTTTGATTACTGCTGTAGCAGGCTTTGCACTCTTGACATTCGCACCCGGTTTTGCACGTGCTGCCATAGGTATGGCACTTATCGGGGCAGGGCTGGCATCCACTTTCCCGGTCATACTCAGCATTATCGGCAGTCGTTATGCCTCCTTATCGGGAACGGCATTCAGTGTAGCCCTTGTTATCGCTCTTATCGGACAGACACTACTGAACAGCCTCACCGGAATTATCTCACAGGGATACGGCATCGTTGTATACCCGTATATGATGATAGTTTCACTGCTGATTATGCTTCTATTGTTTAAACGTTCACTCAAATAAAAGAAATTATTTACCCCCTAAAAAAACAGAAAATTATGTTAGCACTTGAATGGTTAAAAAACGCGCATGGCATCATGGAAAAACTGGAAGCCACGCAATTGGAGAATATCAAAAAGGCAGCCACCGTTATGGCAGATTCTATCGAAGCCGGTCGTTGGGTACACACGTTCGGATGCGGCCATGCCACTATCCCTGTTGAGGAAATGTATCCGCGTATCGGTAGTTTCGTCGGTTTCCACCCGCTGTGCGAACTCCCGCTGACATTCTTTACACAAATCATCGGCCAGATGGGTATCCACCAATTCCTGTTCCTGGAAAGAGCTGAAGGATACGGACAGGAAATTATGAAGAACTATGATTTCGACGCTAAAGATTGCATTTGGATATTTTCTCACACAGGCATCAATGCAGTAAATATCGACATCGCATTGGAAGCCAAGAAACGTGGCATGAAAGTAATTGTTTACGGCTCGGCAGGAGAAACAGGTGACAAAGCAAGCCGCCATTCCAGCGGTAAAAACCTGTTCCAGCTTGCTGATATTGTAGTAGACTCTTGCGTGCCCTTAGTAGACGCTTCCGTGCCTCTGAAGAATCATTTCGATAAAGTAGGTCCGTTGTCAACCCTTAGTTTCGTTACCATGGTATGGATGACTATCACCACAGTTGCCGAGATTCTGGCAGATCGCGGTGTGCATCTGTATATCCATCCGTCTCACAACGTTCCGGGAGACACGACAGCCCACGAACGACTGGATGCTGCTATTGCCGAATATCAGAAGAAAGTAAAAATCCTCTAACCAATAGAAAATTCAATCATTATCTATGAGTGACGGTAGCCCGTTTCAGCTTTGCCCCCACAAAGCTGGACGGGCTTTTCTTTATGAATAAAATGAAAAAAGATTCACTAAATGAGTGAATATATCAAAATAGGATTATCTTTGTAGCATAAATGTTAGACAATGGTTATTGAATACGATAAAGACTATCTGCGTGAGCTTTATGAAGATGGCAAATGCAAAAACAAAAAACATCGCTTTGATACATCTGTAATAAAGAAATACCAGAAACGTATAGATACCTTAATGGGAGCAACAAGAATTGAGGACTTATTTGTCTTCAACTCATTGAATTTTGAGGCACTGAGTGGTAAGGACAGTTTTTCCATACGCATAGACTATCATTACCGACTGGAATTCAAAGTAAAGCAAGAAGGAAATGAGACTGTTTTAACCATATGTACCGTATTGGATATAACCAATCATTATCAATAGAATTATGGATACAATAAAGAGAATACCAACTCATCCGGGAGATGTTTTGAAAGAAGAATTAGAATGCCGTAAAATTTCCCAAAAGAAATTTTCAGAAGTTTTAGGAGTATCCTATACTATGCTCAATGAGATACTGAATGGGAAACGTCCCGTAACCAGTGACTTTGCTTTAATGGTGGAAGCTGCTTTGGATATTAATGCGGAACTACTCGTTAATATGCAAACTCGTTATAACATGGCTGTTGCTCGTAAAGAAAGCGCACTGGCCAACAGGTTGCACGAAATACGCAAGATGTGCGCCACCTTATTATAGTCTTTCTTTTATTTATCTCTATATTTGCCCTCTAAAGAAATCAAAACCCAATTATGAAACAGATAAGTATTGCAATTCTTCTTTGCCTCTGCACATTGGCAAGTTTCGCACAAGGCGGCCAGGCACTTGATTTAAAAGACATCGTATCGGGGAAATTCCGCGCAGAAAACATTTACGGAGTTATTCCCATTCCCGGAGACGGAGAACATTATTCACAGATGAATCCGGAAGGAACACAGATCATCAAATACTCTTTCAAAACAGGCAAACCGGTGGAAGTACTATTTGATGCTGCCACTGCCCGTGAATGTACGTTCAAGACATTCGATAGTTATAGTTTCTCACCGGATGGCACCAAATTACTTATCGCAACAGAAACGACACCAATCTACCGCCATTCTTATACGGCTGTACATTATATATACAGTCTGAAACGAAATATCAATGGAGAAATCAATAACATTGTAGAAAAGCTCTCAGACGGTGGTCCACAGCAGGTGCCGGTATTCTCACCGGACGGCACCATGGTTGCCTTCGTGCGGGATAACAACATTTATCTGGTCAAATTCCTGTATGGTAACAGTGAAAGTCAGGTGACAGAGGATGGTAAACGTAATGCCGTACTGAATGGTATTCCCGATTGGGTATATGAAGAAGAGTTCTCCTTCAACCGTGCACTGGAATTCAGTGCCGACAGCAAGATGATTGCTTATATCCGTTTTGATGAGACAGAGGTCCCCTCTTACAGTTTTCCCGTCTTTGCAGGAAGCAATCCTCATATCACAGCTTTCAAAAAGTATCCGGGAGATTACACCTATAAATATCCAAAGACCGGAGAAGCTAACTCTAAAGTGTCTGTACATACGTTTGATATTAAATCGAAAGTGACACGTAAAATGCAGGTACCGATGGATGCCGATGGATATATTCCGCGCATCCGCTTTACACATGATCCTAACAAATTGGCTATTATAACGCTGAACCGCCACCAGAACCGCCTTGACATGTACTTTGGTGACCCACGTTCCACTGTTTGCAAACAAGTGCTGCGCGACGAAAGCGATGCTTATATAAAGGAAGCCGTATTTGATAATATTATCTTCTATCCGGAGAATTTCAGTTTTGTGAGCGAAAAGAGTGGTTACAATCATCTATATTGGTATAGCATGGGGGGCAACCTGCTTAAGCAAGTTACTGCCGGAAACTATGAAGTGAAAGATTTCTTAGGCTGGGATGCCGACGATAACAGCTTCTACTTCACCAGTAATGAAGAAAGTCCCCTGCGGAAAGCTGTATACAAGATAGACCGTAAAGGGAAAAAGACCAAATTGTCTACACAACCCGGTATCAATACTGCCCAGTTCAGTACGAACATGAAGTACTATATGAATCGTTACTCTAATCTGAGTACTCCTACTGTCATTACCCTAAACGACAATGCCGGTAAGGTGCTGAGTACACTTGTTACCAATGATAATCTGAAAAAGACCCTGACACAATACAACGTACCTCAAAAGGAATTTTTTACCTTCCAGACTCAGGACGGAGTAACTTTGAATGGCTGGATGATGAAACCTACGGATTTCTCCGCATCCAAGAAATATCCTGTATTGCTGTATCAATACAGCGGTCCCGGTTCACAACAAGTGCTCGACACATGGAGTATCAGTTGGGAAACCTATATGGCAAGCCGTGGTTTCATCGTGGTCTGTGTAGACGGACGCGGTACAGGCGGACGTGGTGCAGACTTCGAAAAATGCACTTACCTGAACCTGGGCGTGAAGGAAGCAAAAGACCAGGTGGCAACAGCCCAGTATATGGGTAGCCAATCCTATGTAGACAAGAGCCGCATCGGCATCTGGGGATGGAGCTATGGTGGATACATGACCATCATGAGTATGAGTGAAGGTACTCCCGTATTCAAAGCCGGAGTTGCCGTAGCAGCTGTTACCGATTGGAATTATTACGATACGATATATGGAGAACGTTTCATGCGTACTCCCAAAGAGAATGCCGAAGGCTATAAAAGTTCCTCCGCTTTCACTCGTGCCAATCAGTTGAACGGAAACCTTTTGCTGGTACATGGTATGGCTGATGACAATGTTCATTTCCAGAACTGTGCAGAATACGCAGAACATCTGGTACAACTGAACAAACAGTTCGACATGCAGGTGTATACCAACCGTAACCATGGTATCTATGGTGGAAACACCCGCTATCATCTGTATACGAAGCTGACGAATTTCTTTGAAAGAGAGCTGAAATGAAAGATAGAGTACGTAAGCCCGAATGGCTCAAGATAAGCATTGGAGCCAACGAACGTTATACGGAAACCAAACGTATCGTTGACTCCCACTGCCTGCACACCATTTGCAGCAGCGGACGTTGCCCCAATATGGGCGAATGCTGGGGAAAAGGAACCGCCACCTTCATGATAGGAGGTGATATCTGTACCCGTTGCTGTAAATTTTGTAACACACAAACAGGCAGACCTTTGCCATTGGATCCGAATGAGCCTACTCATGTGGCTGAATCCATAGCATTGATGAAATTATCTCATGTAGTAATCACTTCCGTAGACCGGGACGATTTACCTGATCTCGGAGCCGCACATTGGGTACGTACCATTCAGGAAATCAAACGCCTCAACCCAGAGACGACAGTAGAAGTACTGATCCCCGATTTCCAAGGAAGAAAAGAATTGGTAGCTCAAGTTATTGAAGCCCGTCCGGAAATCATCTCCCACAACATGGAGACTGTAAAACGCATCAGTCCCCTGGTTCGTAGTGCTGCCCGTTATGAAACAAGTCTGGAAGTTATACGCCAGGTAGCTGCAAGCGGAACAACTACCAAATCGGGTATTATGGTAGGACTGGGAGAGACACCGGAAGAAGTGGAAGAGTTGATGGATGACTTGCGCCAGGCAGGCTGCCAGATACTGACTATCGGCCAATACCTGCAACCCTCGCATAAGCATTATCCTGTGGCAGAATACGTTACTCCTACACAATTCGTTTCGTATAAAGAGCAAGGACTCGCTAAAGGTTTCGACCAGGTGGAGAGTGCACCGCTGGTGCGTTCTTCTTATCATGCCGAGAAACAAATTCGGTTCTATAAAAAAGGAACAGAATAAAAACCAATTGCTCTACTTATTTGTTATGTATGAAGTAACGGCAAAATAAAGTTAGCAATGTCTAAAAAAGGAGTTCTATCATCTAAATTTAATATGTCTTTGGGATTTATTCCTGTTATCGTATCCATTGTATTATGCGAATTTACGACCCAGGACATTTCCATCTACATCGGTGCAGGTGTTGGAGTCCTCTATAGCCTATATACAATGTGGGGTAAAGGGGCCAAGATTCCAAACTTTCTGCTTTACTGTACTACAGGAATGCTCCTGCTATTAACTTTTACGACTCTATTATTTGGCGATTGCAGTTCGCATGAAATGCTACCACTGACATTGGAAATCAGTGCTCTGATACCGATAGTTGTCATCTTCCTGAATAGAAAAAGATTTCTCGCCCACCAGATTTCCCAATCAAAGAAATGCTGCAAACAACTTTTTGCACAAGGGGCAGAATCTGCTATCGTTTCTACAAGGGTAACAATAATCATTGCTTTCCTCCATTTCTTTGCCATTTTCATCGCAATTTTACTACCAGGTCCCTTGAGCGAAACATCCCGTGATGTCTTGTTCCGCTATTGCCCACCTGCTGTATTCCTGCTAAGCATATTGTTCAACCAGTTCGGTATTCTGTATTTCAACATTATGATGAAACATACAGCTTTTGTTCCTATAGTGAATACCAAAGGAGATGTAATAGGCAGAAGTCTGGCAGTGGATGCCATTAACCAGAAGAATGAATATATCAACCCGGTGATCCGTATCGCCGTTTCCCACAATGGTATGTTGTATCTCCGTCCAAGATCTCAGCGTTGTATGCTGGATGCCGGGAAAGTAGATATACCGTTGGAATGTTATCTTTTATATGGAGAAACTTTGGAGCAAGCCATTGTGCGGCTCGTTAAACAATCGTTTCCGCAAGCCCCTATACAGGATTTGCAGTTTAATATCATGTATCATTTTGAGAATAAAGTAACCAATCGTCTGATCTATCTTTTCCTTATTGAAATAGAAGACGAGAATCTTTTGCGGGACAAACAAACCAGAGATGGAAAGCTATGGACCTTCCAGCAAATAGAACACAATTTAGACAAGAACTTTTTCAGTTGTTGCTTCGAGAACGAATACGAACACCTGAAAGATGTTATTTATACAAGAGAAAAATACAAGGAATTTTAGAAAGATCAGGTACTTTACCTTGCCACTCTTTTACAGTCTTGGTTTTGATATACTCTCCCTCACACGTAATATTTGCAGCAATACAGAGTTTGGTTTGCGGTCGACAGTTACTCAGGATATCTTCTACCATTTTATTATTGCGATAAGGAGTTTCAATAAAAAGTTGGGTTTGCTGTTCAGCATAGACCCGTTGTTCCAGAGTCTTTAGTTTTTTAGCACGTTCGGCCGGCTCGATAGGAAGGTAGCCATGGAAAACAAAACTTTGTCCATTAAAGCCTGACCCCATCACAGACAGGATAATGGAAGAAGGTCCCACCAAAGGAACCACCTTTAAATTCTTTCGCTGTGCAATCGCTACTACATCCGCTCCCGGATCAGCCACAGCCGGACAACCAGCCTCAGAAATCACTCCCATGGACTGCCCTGCTACCAATGGTTTCAAGTAACCGGAAATATCTTCAGGCGAAGTATGTTTATTCAACGGATAAAAAGTTAACGCATCAATATCTATTTCCCGATCCACTTTCTTCAGAAAACGACGCGCAGAGCGCACATCCTCCACTATGAAATGACGAATACCTAAAATAATTTCCTTATTATAAGAAGGCAATACCGTTTCAATCGGCGTATCACCTAAAGTAACAGGTAAAAGATAAAGAGCAGTTTCCACGTTGATAAATGATTTATTATTAGTGATAAATGATAAAAACGAATGATGAGTGATTAACTTCCCTACAACATCATGCTGTATAGTCACTAATCACTCATCACTAACCGTTAATCATTATATATTAACCGTATATAATATTCCCATTCTCATCCATATATTCATCCAGCCCTTTTTCATAAGTAGCCATAGCACGCAAACTCATGCCCACGCTGGAAAAGCCACCATCGTGGAATAGGTTCTGCATGGTTACCTTACGAGTCAAGTCGGAGAACATCACGATACAATAGTCAGCACATTCGTCTGCCGATGCATTACCCAGTGGGGACATACGGTTGGCAAAGTCAAACAACTTATCCATACCTTTCACACCGGAACCGGCAGTTGTCATCGTAGGAGACTGTGAAATGGTATTGACACGTACATTATGTTCACGACCATAGATATAACCAAAACTACGCGCAATAGACTCTAACAATGCTTTTGCATCAGCCATATCGTTGTATCCGTAGAAAGTACGTTGTGCAGCCACATAACTCAATGCAAGGATTGAACCATAATCGGCAATTGCATTCAGTTTTTTAGCTGCCTGTATCATCTTATGGAAAGATACGGCAGAAATATCAAGAGTCTTACCCAGCATATCATAATCCAAGTCATCATATGTGCGTTTCTTACGAACGTTCGGAGACATACCGATAGAGTGAAGTACAAAATCAATTGGACCGCCCAATACTTCCATGGAGCGTTTGAATACATTTTCCAAATCTTCTACGCTGGTTGCGTCAGCAGGAATAACTTCACATTGCAATTTATCTGCCAGTGCAGAAACTTCGCCCATGCGAACTGCTACCGGAGTGTTTGACAAGGTGATTATTGCACCCTCTTCTACAGCTTTTTCAGCTACTTTCCAGGCAATGGACTGCTCATTCAGAGCACCGAAAATAATGCCTCTTTTTCCTTTCAACAAATTGTAACTCATACCTATAATATTAAAGTTTGCGAGGTTTCAGCAAGCAAGTCAACAAGGTATTACTTTTATGTACCTTTCCCCGTCGACTTGTATCTTATCACCTCGTTTACTGTTTTTTGAGGCCGCAAAGATAGTGCAAATTGAACGCATAGCAAAATAAGCTTGCTTATTTTTGCTATGCTGAAATGCCGCCTATCTTATTTAAAGATATGAACTTTCTGCATAAAAACCCCGAAAGTGTACAAAGAAAAGGCCAAAACCACAAAAAATCCACCTAAACCAACAAATTGTGCACATGGTTTCAGCTAAAGCCCGATACATTTGCAAACGGTAATTAAGAGGTTTTTTCATAATATTTATTTAAGGTTAGAATTAGGTTAACTTATTATTTCTTTCGCAAACCACTCGGGAGAGCCGTTTGCGGGAGGATAATAAAAATGAAAAGTTGGAAGTTGAAGAAACCTGTTAATCCGCAATGAATAACTTATAAAGAATAACTTATAACTAAAATATAGTATCACAGATGAACACATTTGTCAAAAAACTATTGGTGCTAACAGCGCTATCCTTTCCGTTATTACCTGTACAGAATACGGTAAACGCCCAAAACGGAAATTATATAGATGAAAGTATCTATGAGAATTTACCTTTCGATATGCCGAAAGTGGAACAACCCGCTTTTCCGGATTATACAGTCAACATTATAGACTTTGGAGCGAAAGGAGATGGTATCGTATTGAATACCAAGGCCATCAACGATGCTATCAAAGCGGTAAATGCAAAAGGCGGTGGTAAGGTAGTTATCCCCGGAGGTTTATGGCTGACCGGTCCTATCGAACTGTTGAGCAATGTCAATCTGTATACGGAAATGAATGCTCTGATACTATTTACTGATGATTTTGAAGCCTATCCTATTATTGAAACTTCTTTCGAAGGATTAAATACACGTCGTTGTCAATCTCCTATTTCCGCCTGGAATGCAGAAAACATAGCCATTACAGGAAATGGTGTATTCGATGGTTCTGGTGATAGCTGGCGCCCGGTAAAGAAGGGTAAACTAACTTCCAGTCAATGGAATAGCTTGGTTAATTCGGGTGGAGTAGTCGATGAAGCAGGTAGTATCTGGTACCCTACTGCAGGTGCACTAAAAGGCGCTATGGCTACCAAGGACTTCAATAATCCCGAAGGCATTGAAACGGATGAAGAATGGAATGAGATTCGTCCATGGTTGCGTCCGGTATTATTGAATATAGTTAAGAGCAAAAGGGTATTATTGGAAGGTGTTACTTTCAAAAACTCCCCCAGCTGGTGTCTGCATCCACTATCCTGCGAACATATCACAATCCATAATGTGAAGGTCTTCAATCCCTGGTATTCCCAGAACGGAGATGCATTGGACTTGGAATCATGCAAGAATGCATTGATTATCAACAATATCTTTGATGCCGGTGACGATGCTATTTGTATCAAGTCAGGAAAAGACGAAGACGGTCGTAAACGTGGCGAGCCTTGCCAGAACGTGATTGTTAAAAACAATACCGTATTACATGGTCATGGCGGTTTCGTCGTAGGAAGTGAAATGTCCGGTGGTGTAAAGAATGTCTATGTAACTGACTGTACATTTCTCGGCACAGACGTAGGTTTGCGCTTCAAGAGTACTCGTGGACGCGGCGGTGTAGTGGAAGGCATTTACATCCACAATATCAATATGATTGACATTCCTCACGAAGCATTGCTGTTCGATCTTTTCTATGGTGGTAAAGGTGCGGGCGAAGAATCAGAAGAAGAACTGGAAGGAAGAATGAAATCATCTATTCCAGCTGTAACAGAAGAGACTCCCGCTTTCCGTGATATTCACATTACGAATGTTACCTGTAAAGGTGCCGGACGTGCCATGTTCTTCAATGGTCTGCCTGAAATGCCTATCCGCAATGTATATGTGAAAGACATTGTAGTTACAGATGCCAAACAAGGTATCGTCATCAGTCAGGCAGAAAACGTATCTATTGAAAATGTAAAGATAGAAACTAAAGGTACACCCTTGCAGGTACAGAAAGCCAAAGGCCTGAAAGTAAACGGAAAGACATACAATCACTCTGCGGCTAAAGCTCTGAATATAAATTTATAAATAGACATGCTTTTCAGATATAAACTAATTTCGCCAACGGATAAATAGTAATGCAATCACCATTTCCTTGCCCTTGGTATATAGAGGAATTATACAAAACCAATCATTCCCCCAAAGCCAGCAGTATTTATATCAAAATAAAAAGGAATTACGCGAGGTTTGCACTAATTTTGTAGCAAATTAGTTATATACTTAAAAACCATGAAGAAGAAAATCTTTACATCATTGCTATTATTGTGTACTCTCTCGGTAGCTACAGAGGCACAAGAGACAAAAAAAAGTTTTACAGTGAAAGTAAGCAACACCTGGAACAAGGCAAAAGCAGACGAACCGGTAGTAATCAAACTGAGTGAAATCAATCCTCAATTTCGTGTACGCTCGGCTGTTGTCATGAACGGTAATGAAGAAATCCCTTCGCAACTGGATGACCTGAACGGCGACCGCCGTCCGGATGAACTGGCATTCCTCGTCGACCTGCCTGCCAAAGGTAAAAAGACGCTGACCATTACCTTGTCTTCCGCCAAAAGCGACAAGACTTATCCGGCCCGCGTATATGCAGAAATGCTGGTCAGCGACAAAAAAGGGAAACATGTACCTGTGCAGTCGGTAACCATTCCGGGCACCAGCAACATTTACAACCAGATGCACCACCACGGTCCGGCTTTCGAATCCGAACTGGTGGCATACCGTCTGTATTTCGACCACAAACAGACTGTTGACATCTATGGTAAATTCAACAAAGGTTTTGAAATCAAAGAATCACAATTCTACCCAACCGACGAACAACTGGCACGCGGCTTTGGTGATGATGTTCTCATGGTAGGAGGCAGTTGTGGTGTAGGTGCACTAAAAGGTTGGGACGGCAAAAAAGCTACCCATATCACCCCCGTTGCCACACTCACTGAGCGTATCATCGCCTATGGTCCGGTGCGCACGATCTCCGAAATCGAAGTAGCCGACTGGCAGTATCAGGGTTCGGAACTGAATATGACGAACCGTTATACCCTTTACGGCGGACACCGCGATGTATTTGTAGAAACATTCTTCGAAGAACCATTGAAGGACGAAGTCTTCTGTACAGGTGTGATAGATATCAAAGGCTCCGTATCTTACTCCGACCACAAAGGTCTGATAGGTTGCTGGGGAACTGACTGGCCAGTGAATGACACCGTAAAGTATGCCAAAGAAACCGTAGGCCTGGCCACATACATCCCTCAGAAATATGTAAAAGATGAAGTGAAAGATAAAGTTAATTATCTGTACACCATCGGTGCCAAAGGCAGCAAATATTTCACGCACAACATCACTTTTACTTCCATGAAGGAAACCTTTGGATATAAAACACCCGAAGATTGGTTTACCTACATCCGCGAGTGGAAGGACGAGCTAGAACATCCGGCAGTGGTGAAGGTAATAAACAACTAATAACTAAAAACGTATCATGAAAGCTAGAAAGACCTTAATGAGTCTCTGTCTGTTGCTCGCCTTGCCACTGGCGGCACAGCAAAAGAACTATGTTTCCGAAGTATGGGTAGCCGACCAAGGAAACGGTAAGTACAAGAACCCGGTACTCTATGCAGACTATTCCGACCCGGATGCCTGCCGTGTAGGAGATGATTTCTACATGACATCTTCCAGTTTCAACTGTCTGCCCGGACTTCAGATACTTCACTCCAAAGATTTGGTGAACTGGAGTATCATTGGTGCTGCCGTATCCTATGCACTGCCACCTATTGAAACTCCCGAACGTCCCGAACACGGTAACCGCGTATGGGCGCCCGCTATCCGTCATCACAACGGGGAGTTTTACATCTTCTGGGGAGACCCCGATCAGGGTGCTTTCATGGTGAAAGCCAAAGACCCGAAAGGTCCGTGGACCGAGCCTGTGCTGGTAAAGCCGGGAAAAGGTATCATCGACACTTGCCCATTCTGGGACGAGGACGGTAAAGTATACATGGTACACGCTTATGCAGGTAGCCGCGCCGAATTGAAAAGCGTGATCACCATCTGCGAACTGAATGCCGAAGCAACTAAAGCCATTACCCCGTCGCGCATTGTATTCGACGGTCATGAAGCACACCAGACTTGCGAAGGTCCAAAGTTCTACAAACGTAACGGATATTATTATATCTTCCATCCGGCAGGCGGTGTACCCACAGGCTGGCAGGTAGTACTGCGTTCCAAAAACGTATACGGCCCGTACGAATGGAAAACAGTGCTGGCACAAGGTGATAGCCCTGTCAACGGTCCTCACCAGGGTGCATGGGTAGATACTCCGACCGGAGAAGACTGGTTCCTGCACTTCCAGGATGTAGGTGCTTATGGCCGCTTGGTACATCTGCAACCGATGAAATGGGTAAATGACTGGCCTGTAATCGGCATTGATAAAGACGGTGACGGTTGTGGTGAACCTGTAATGACTTACAAGAAGCCGAATGTAGGTAAGACATATCCTATCTGTACTCCGCAGGAAAGTGACGAATTTGATGGATACACTTTATCACCACAGTGGCAATGGCATGCCAATGTCAATGAGAAATGGGCATATTATGCCGGTGATCAAAGCATGGTCCGTCTTTATTCTTACCCCGTTGTAAAGGAATACAAGAACCTGTTTGATGTAGCCAATCTGCTATTACAAAAAGCTCCTGCACCTAATTTCACCGCTACTATGAAGCTGACCTTCAAACCGGTAGAGAAATATAAAGGTGAACGTACCGGACTGGTAGTAATGGGTATGGATTACGCCGGATTGATCCTTGAGAATACGGATAAAGGTCTGGTACTCTCGCAAGTATCCTGCCTGAAGGCTGACAAGGGTACACCGGAAGAAGTAAACGGTACAGTAGACCTGACTGATAACACAATTTACCTGAAAGTAAAATTCACCAGCGACGGCAAAAAGATTTCCAAGAGCGAAGGTGGACACGACCTGTTGGTAATGTGCGACTTCAGTTACAGCCTCGACGGTAAAAAATACCAGCCACTTGGCAAACCGTTCCAGGCAAGAGAAGGCAAATGGATCGGTGTTAAGGTAGGTACATTCTGTACACGTCCGGCAATTACGACCAATGATGGCGGCTGGTCGGATGTAGACTGGTTCCGTATCACAAAGAAATAATAATCGGCTCTTTAGCTAATCAATCTATTCCTCCTTATTGAAACTCTGTTTTCAGTAAGGAGGAATTTTCATTTCCACTCTGTTTTACATTCACAGCAATCTGTACCACAATACTTATACAACTAATTATCAGAGACTTGCATTTACATTCTATTTACCACATAATGTAACGGCTTTTACTCCGGGATGTAACGACCTTTACCCCGGGATGTAACGACCTTTACCTCAATATGTAAATGGAGTTACCGTGTGGGGTTAACAAAGTTATACTGTAAGGTAACCTAAGTTCCCCTGCAGGGTTACCGTCTTTTGATCTGTATCAACAGGTTGTTTGAACGAAATGTCGTATCTTTGTGTTCATTAAAGAAAAAGAAGTATGAAGAAATTAGTAATATTCGATTTAGACGGAACCCTACTAAACACCATCGCCGATTTGGCACAAAGTACAAACCATGCATTAACAGCATTAGGATACCCCACCCACAAAGAAGAAGAGTACAACTTTATGGTTGGCAACGGCATCAATAAGCTGTTTGAACGCGCTTTGCCCGAAGGTGAGAAAACGGAAGAGAATGTTTTGCGTGTACGAAAAGAATTTGTCCCTTATTACGACCAGCATAATGCCGACAAGAGTCGTCCTTACCCCGGCATTACGGAACTTTTGGACGAACTGCAAGCCAAAGGTTTGCAAGTGGCCGTTGCTTCAAACAAGTACCAAGCGGCTACCGAAAAACTTATTGCCCACTATTTCCCAAATATCCGCTTTACCGCTGTATTCGGCCAACGTGAAGGTGTCAATGTGAAACCTGACCCTACTGTGGTATATGATATCCTGAAGATAGCACAGATTTCCAAAAAAGATGTTCTCTACGTAGGAGATTCCGGTGTGGATATGCAGACTGCCATTCATGCGGGAGTGACTTCCTGCGGTGTAACCTGGGGATTCCGCCCGCGTGCCGAACTGGAAACTTTCCACCCGAATTATATTATAGATAAGGCTGAAGAGGTTTTGGAAATAGTTTTTAGATAAGAGGGGAGCTATATTCGTTTCTTATGGGGTATGAATAAAGTGTGATAGAGTGGTAGGGTGATAAGGTGATAGCGGGATAAGACTCTTTGATATATAGCGCAGCTACTTTATCACCTTACCACCTTATCACTCTTTTATTCCTTCCTAATTGGTATTGCGTCATTTTTACTCCTTTTTAGCCAATTATTACCCCTCAGAATGCCTTAAACTGTCTAACATTGCAATCGAAATACCAAAAATGAAAAACAATGATAAAGAAATGGTTATTAGCATGCTTCACAGTTGTTTGTGCCGGAACTAATTTACAAGCACAACAGGAAGATCAAACCCTCAAATTATGGTACGACAAACCCGCCACGCAATGGGTGGAAGCTCTGCCATTAGGTAACGGACGTATAGGCACCATGGTTTTCGGCGACCCGGTACACGAACAGTTCCAGTTGAACGAAGAAACCGTATGGGGCGGTTCTCCCCACAACAATACCAACCCCAAAGCCAAAGATGCCCTGCCTCGTATCCGCCAGCTCATCTTCGAAGGTAAGAACAAAGAAGCACAGGAGCTTTGCGGTCCTACCATTTGCTCGCAATCAGCCAATGGAATGCCTTATCAGACCGTAGGATCACTGCATCTGGACTTCGACGGTATCAATGAATACAATGACTATTACCGCGATCTGGATATAGAAAAGGCAATTGCTACTACTCGCTTCACAGCCAATGGTGTGACTTATACTCGAGAAGCCTACACCTCCTTCCCCGATCAGGTATTAGTGATCCGGCTGACGGCTTCACAAAAGAAAAGCATCTCATTCACAGCCAAATATAGTACTCCTTATAAAAGTAGCGTGATACGTTGCATCTCCCCCCGCAAGGAATTGCAATTGAATGGAAAAGCCAACGACCATGAAGGTATTGAAGGAAAAGTAGAATTTACCGCACTTACCCGTATAGAAAATAATGGTGGAAAGTTGGAAATACTATCAGACAGCACTCTACAGGTAAAAGACGCAAACAGTGTTATACTGTATGTTTCCATCGGAACCAACTTCGTGAATTATAAAGACGTTTCGGGTGATGCCCTCAATAGCGCACAACAGTATCTGAAACAGGTTAATAAGAACTACCCAAAGAGTAAGGCTTCACATATCAATGCATATCAGAAATACTTCAACCGTGTATCTCTGAATTTGGGAAGTAATGCTCAGATCAATAAGCCGACGGATGTACGTGTAAAAGAGTTCAGTAGTAGTTTCGATCCACAGATGGCTGCCTTGTACTTCCAATTCGGACGTTACCTCTTAATATGCAGTTCTCAACCGGGTGGGCAGGCTGCCAATCTGCAAGGTATCTGGAACTACCAACTGCGTGCTCCTTGGGATGGCAAATATACCACTGACATCAACGTTGAAATGAACTATTGGCCAGCCGAAAGCACTTCTCTGCCCGAAATGCACGAACCTTTCCTGCAATTAGTGAAAGAAGTAGCCATACAAGGACGTGAAAGCGCAGCCATGTACGGCTGTCGCGGCTGGACATTACATCACAACACAGACATTTGGCGTAGTACAGGTGCTGTCGATGGATCCAGTTATGGTGTATGGCCTACCTGCAATGCCTGGTTCTGCCAGCATCTTTGGGATCGGTATCTATTCTCCGGTGATAAGAACTACCTCTCTGAAGCATATCCTTTGATGCGTGGTGCCTGTGAGTTCTATCTCGACTTTTTGGTACGCGAACCGGAGAACAATTGGTTAGTAGTTGCTCCCTCCTATTCTCCTGAAAATAGTCCTGCAGTAAATGGACAACGCACATTTGTCGTTGCTGCCGGCATCACTATGGACAACCAAATGGTTTACGATCTTTTCTACAACACCATTTCCGCAGCCAAACTAATGAACGAAACAACCGCTTTCACCGACAGCCTGCAGACTGTTGTCAATAATTTAGCACCGATGCAAGTAGGCCGTTGGGGGCAGTTACAGGAGTGGATGCACGACTGGGATAACCCCAAAGATCGTCACCGTCATATTTCTCACCTCTGGGGACTGTATCCAGGACGCCAGATCAGCGCCTACCATTCCCCTGTCCTGTTTGAAGCTGCCAAGAAGTCTTTGATTGGACGTGGTGACCATTCTACGGGCTGGTCGATGGGATGGAAAGTTTGCTTATGGGCTCGTCTGCTGGATGGTAACCATGCTTATAAACTGATTACAGACCAACTTCACCCCACCACTGACGAAAAGGGGCAAAATGGAGGCACCTATCCAAACCTGTTCGATGCCCACCCGCCTTTCCAAATTGATGGTAACTTTGGCTGTGCTGCCGGTATTACCGAAATGTTAGTCCAGAGCCATGACGGTGCCATCCATCTTCTTCCTGCTTTGCCCGACGTATGGAAAGAAGGAACTCTGAAAGGTATCCGTTGCCGTGGTGGATTTACTGTGAATGAAATGAAGTGGGAAAACGGTAAGTTACAAACCGCCGTTATAGCCTCCAATATTGGTGGTACACTCCGTATCCGCACCCAGACTCCCTTGTATTTGAATGGGGAAAAATTGAGCCCAACTACGCAAAAAGTGTCCGACAACCCGCTTTTGCAACCACAGGGCATCCGCAAGCCATTAATTGCCGCTAATGCTCCAAATTGCATACCGGAATATGCACAGACTTATGTCTATGACATTGAAACAAGTGCAGGCAAAGAGTACATTCTGACATCAAAAGAGCAATAAAATAAATAGTTATCAAAAACATGGAGACAACGACTTAAGTGAGCCGTTCATATGTTAAAGTGTCAAGAGGGGAACAATAAATTCCCCTCTTTTCTGTTATATAACATCATATTGATAGGCCACAGAAATAATATATATAGTGAAAAACAAAAATTACCACCCTAAAAACAGATATTACACATTTATCTTTTTACATCCCTATACATTTGCAGCAAAGAATTAACAGTGTGCACGAACACACTAACGAAAAAAAATCATACTAAATTAATAACATGCAAAGAATGTCTAACAAGATGAAAAACATGCGCGCCGCGTTACTATTCTTTTTAGTAGCCGTGATATCGCTTAGCGTATCAGCGCAAAATGTAGCCGTAACAGGTACTGTGACAGACAAGACGGGAGAAACCGTTATCGGTGCTTCCGTAGTAGAGAAAGGAAATGCCGGTAATGGTACTATTACCGATATTGATGGTAATTTTTCCCTTAATGTTCCCGCCAATGCCACATTAGTATTTTCTTATGTGGGAATGAAATCTCAGGAAATAGCCTTAAAAGGTAAAACTAAAGTTGACATTGTTATGGAAGATGATGCACAAGCTTTGGAAGAGGTTGTGGTTATCGGCTATGGTACAGTACAAAAGAAAGACTTGACCGGATCGGTCGCCTCTGTCAGTGCCAAACAATTGGAATCTATACCTGTATCAAGCGCATCAGAAGCATTACAAGGTAAGATGGCCGGTGTTCAGATTACAACAACTGAAGGTTCACCTGATGCAGATATCAAAATCCGTGTACGCGGTGGTGGTTCTCTTTCACAAGATAACTCGCCTCTTTATATCGTAGATGGTTTTCCGGTGTCCAGTATCAGTGATATTGCTCCCACAGATATCCAATCTGTAGACGTACTAAAAGATGCTTCTTCCACAGCAATCTACGGTGCACGTGGTGCCAACGGTGTTATTATTATAACTACTAAATCCGGTGCAGAAGGAAAAACACAAGTTAACTTCGGTGCATCTTATGGCTTCCGCAACGTAATCAAACAAGTAGGTGTATTGGACCCGTATGAATTCAGCCTTTATCAATACGAATTGGATCAGTCCGGTACATCTTACGGCGCATATAAAGATCTGGAAATTTACAAATCCAAAGAAGGTTCAAACTGGCAAGATCAATTATTTGGTCGTACAGGTAATCAACAGCAATACAACATCAGCGTAAGCGGTGGTACTAAATCTACCAAATTCAACATCAGCTACGCACGTAATGATGAAAAGAGTATCATGAGAGGCTCCGGATACTCCAAAAACAACATCAATGCTAAAATCAATACGGAAATCAACAAATGGTTAAGCCTTGATTTCAATGCCCGTCTGATACAACAGAAAATAGACGGTCTGAGCGGAGGTGCCGATAATGAAAGCAGCAAAGCATACTCATTAGTAGCCCGTGCCATCACTCATGCACCGGTAAAGGCATTAAATGAAGATTCCGAGGATGATGAAAACAGTACGAATGCGCGTTACACCCCATTGGAGCGCGTAGATGCAACCTATAAACAGCAAAGAAGATTCCGTCAGGACTACAACGTAGGTATAAACTGGGAACCGTTGAAAGGATTAAAGTTCAGAAGTGAATTCGGATATGGCTGGAAATTTGATGATACAGACCAAGTATGGGGATATAAAGCGACAGCAAACTCCAAATTCGGTCATGGTGGTCTTCCACAAGCATATCTGACAAATTCAGACAATAAAAACTGGAGAAATGCCAATACATTGACATACGAAAACAAGAAGTTATTTAATGGACGTGACCGGCTCAATGTCATGATCGGACATGAAGTCTCTACTTCTCAGGATACAAAAAAATATGTAACCTCCGTAGATTTCAGTAAAGATGCAACAACTAAAGAAATTCTTGCTGCTCTCGGTAACGGAACAGCGCTCCCTACCAGCACTTATATTGGCATTAAAGATAACTTGCTTTCATTCTTCGGACGTGCCAACTACACACTGATGGATAAATATTTGTTCACATTCACAATGCGTGCCGATGGTTCCAGTAAATTTGCCAAAGGCAGCCAATGGGGCTATTTCCCCTCAGGAGCTATCGCATGGCGCATCTACGATGAGGCTTTCATGAATAATGCCAAAGAATGGTTATCCAATCTGAAGGTTCGCGTAAGTTATGGTACAGCAGGTAACAATCGTATCCCAAGTGGTTCTATGTACACCACTTATTCGGTTGCCGGAACTTCTGAAAAAGGTATCTATTTTGATGAAACAACAGCAGTCGTATTGAAACACGGTAATGTACTCTCCAATCCCGGATTAAAGTGGGAAACAACCGTCTCACGCAATGCCGGTATTGACTTTGGCTTCTTCAATAATCGCCTGTCCGGTGCTATTGATGTATATTGGAATACAACGAAAGACTTGTTGATGAAAACGACTATTGCTTCCAGTTCCGGTTATTCTTACCAATACAAGAACATGGGTCAGACATCTAACAAAGGTGTAGAACTCCAATTGGATGCTGTATTAGTGGATGCCAAAGATTTCGGCTTGAATTTCAATTTCAACATCTCATACAACCGCGGCAAGATTGACAAATTAAATGGCAGTTCATTCTGGCAAAGCAGTAGCTGGGCAGGAACAGCCGCAGCAGGTATCGAGGACTTCTTAGTGGAAGAAGGCGGACGTTTAGGCGAAGTATACGGTTACAAGACAGATGGCTTCTATACCGCTGATGATTTTACCTTCGACGCAGAAAAAGGAACCTACGCCCTGAAAGCAGGAGTTAACGACTGTAGCTCTCTTATTGGTGGCAAAGTATATCCCGGTTCCATTAAGCTGAAAGCGAATGAGGATGGTGAATATAAGAAAGAACGTTTAGGAAATACCGTACCTACCGTATCCGGAGGTTTTGGTCTGAATGCCCGTTGGAAAGGTTTTGACTTTACAGCTTTCTTTAACTACTCACTCGGAAACAAGATTGTGAATGCAACCAAACTGGGATCAAGTTTTTATAGTGGTTCATCCAAGAACTGGAATATCAATGATCATTTTACTTCAGCCAATCGCTATTCCTGGATTGATCCTTCAACAGGTACCAACTTGCTGAGCAGCGCTTCTATCAAAGCAAATGGTGAAGCATGGACTATCAACCGTCTGAACGAAGTAAATACAGGATCAAGCATTTGGAATCCTGCTGCCGCTACGGTTATGCCACTCGTTGACTGGGCTGTAGAAGATGGTTCTTTCCTGCGCGTCAATAACATTACAATCGGTTATACATTACCTAAACTGTTTGTAAGCAAACTGAATATACAAAATATCCGTATTTATGTTACAGGATACAATCTACATTGCTTTACCAAGTACTCAGGCACCGATCCTGAAGTAGATTGTTGTACAAGCACCCCTATGACCCCGGGTATCGATTATGCTGCATATCCTAAGAGCCGTTCATTCGTAGGAGGTATCAATGTTACATTCTAATTTTAAAGACAGAGAAGAATTATGAAAAAAATATTTAAATCATTTGCAATAGTAGGAATAGGTGCGATAATTCTCACTTCTTGTTCCGACTTCCTAGATCAAACCTCTCCTTCTGAAATGACCGGAGATGCTGTATTCAATTCAACCACCTACACCCAACAAGCCTTAAATAAGGTATATGCCGGTCTCACCAAAGATGAAACCTATGTACAGTCAGTACCTATCCATTTCGGAATGAACTCAGATATCGAATTGGTAGACGGATTGGGTGCAACCAACTCTAATTCTAATAATGAACGAGGTACATGCAACTACAATCCGCAGTTGAGTTGGTCAAAACTCAATAATAACTGGAAAGGTATGTACGAAGCTATTGAAAATGCCAACATTGTAGTTGAAGGTATTGAAGGTAGTGCACTGATTGCCGAAGGCAATGCTTCCAGAAGCAAGATGTTGATGTTCAAAGGAGAAGCACTGACATTGCGTGCCATGCTTTATCTGGATTTAATCCGTACTTACGGAGATGTACCTATGAAGTTTGAAACCACCAATACCGACGGCTCTAACATCTATTTAGGCAAAACAGACCGTGATGTTATCATGGAACGCCTAATTACGGATCTGGAAGAAGCAATCGGATATCTGCCTTGGGCAGGAACTTCCGGCTATACTACAGAGAAAATGACTAAAGGATTTGCCCATGGCTTGTTAGCCCGCATTGCCATGACATACGCCGGATATTCTATCCGCGAAAGTTCTAAATCCGGTTATGAAAATATGCCTGATTGCGATGCAACTTATCCAACACAACGTCCGGGCACAGAAAAACGTAGAGAGCTCTATACTCTTGCTGTGAAACACTTAGATGCCATTATTGCCAGCGGTTATCACAAGCTTAACCCTTCTTATGAAAACGAATGGTATCTACTGAACCAGCTAACTTTAGATCAGACTTATCAGGAGAATTTATATGAAGTAGCACATGGCGTAAGTTTCTCCGGAGAAATGGGATATACCATCGGTGTCCGCATCAACGGAAAAACAACTTACTACGGAGCAAAAGGTAACTCAAGTGGTAAAGTAAAAGTTACAGCTCCCTTCTTCTGGAGCTTTAATAAAAATGACCAACGCCGTGATTTAACTTTTGCCAATTTCGATATCAGAGAAGGAGATAATGGCAATACTATTGAAACAATGCAGGGAAATTCTCCATTTGGTATATACTTAGCAAAATGGGATCCCCGCAAGATGACAGACAAATGGCTGAATGCAGCAAGAGCATCCGCTGACAAAGTAGCTACAGGTATCAACAATGTTATCATGAGATATTCTGACGTATTATTACTATATGCAGAAGCACTGAATGAGCTTCAAGGTGCTGATGCTGTTGGACCTACATGTGGCTTAAGCGCAAGAAAAGCTTTTGAAGAAGTACGCAGCCGCGCATTTGCCGAAACACACAAAGCTGAAGCAATCAGCTATGTCAATAGTTTAAGTAGTGGTGATGAATTTTTCAATGCACTCGTTGACGAACGTGCCTGGGAATTTGCAGGTGAAGCTATCCGTAAATGGGACTTGATACGTTGGGGATTACTCTCACAAAAAATAGAAGAGGCTAAAGCTGCTTATAAAGAACTCATCAAGGTAGCCCCTAAAAAGTTATACTATAAAATGAAAGCTGACAAACCGGGAGAAATTGATCCCGAAAGTATCTGCTGGTACGAAGAGCCACAAGTCACTACTGACTATAAAAGCGTAAACTTCTGGGGCTCTGAGAACGAAGAAACCGGTAGCAATGTTGTGGATAATCTGCCATACATCAGTGCAGGTTTGAACACTCCGGTTATCAACAGACACGTATTCCCGATCGGAGCCACTACAATATCCGACTCTAATGGAACGTTACAGAACTCTTATGGATTCTAACATCATAAAAACAACGGTTATGAAAGCAAATAAACTAAAATATATAGCCTTATCAGGAGCACTTATGCTCCTGACAGCATTCGCCACTATATCTTGTGACGATGCAAACGACTGGACTACTGATTCATCTTATAACAGACTGTTCAGTGTACCCAAAATGAGTGTATCAGCTAATGCTACAGATGCTGAACTCACATGGTCTACCACTCCAGGAACTGAATATTATATTATTGAAATCAGTTTGGATAGTTTATACGATGATGTAGCTATGGGAAGTGGCAAAGGATCAATTATATACGGCGAAGACAAATCTATCACTAAATCTCCCTACACTTTGGAAGGTTTATACAGTGACAGCAAGTATTTTATTCGTATGAAGGCATTTTCTTCCAATACTCCGGAATCTAAATGGGGATATATGAGCGATTTCTCATTCAAGACTCGTACCGAGCAAATCTTTGAGAAATTCTCAGTTAGCCATGACAAGATAACGCTATACTGGCCTGCAAATTCCACTGCTGACCACATCGAAATTATAGACACTAACGGAACTGTAGTAAAGAGTATTACTTTGACTTCTGCTAATCTGGAAGATGGCACCATTGTTATAGATGGTCTGACCCCTCTTACATCTTATACTGCAATTCTTTATAATAAGGAATCAAAACGCGGTGTCATAGATTTTACAACAACAGCCAAAGTACCTGATGCTGACCATACAGCTTTCTTGCAAGCAGGTGATTCCCTGAACAATGACCTGTTCACTACAATGGCTGAAGCAGGCTACCAGACTGTAAACATTGCATTGCCTGCCGGAAGTTCTTATTACAACGAAAACAATATAAATATCCCTGACGGCATGTCTGTAACATTCTTCGGTTTACCAGGAGAAACACAAGCCATCATTGGTGTCAAGGGTATTGATATTGCAGGAACTCACAGCTTCATCAAATTTGAGAATGTAGAAATTACAGGTTCCGGTAAAAAAGCAGACGGTAATAATACAACCAATGATTATCTCTTCAACCAGTCAAAAGCTGCTACTGTTGGGGCTATTGAATTCAGCAATAGTTTCATCCATGGCTTCAAAAACACTCCAGTAAGATTGCAGGGGTCTGATGAGAAAATTATCAATCTCGTAAAATTTGAAAACTGTATAGTATATGGAGCAGATGCAAGAACTTACAGTCTTATACATGTAGATGCAAGTAAAGGCAAAGGAAAGATTGAAAATATCGAATTCAGTAAAACAACCATTGTCTATAGCGGAAAATGTTTAGTGTACAGTAGAAACACAGACTTTACGTCCTTAATATTGTCTGATTGTACATTCAGTAAACTTTTAGGTAGCGGTGACTATCTATTGGATTGTGACAAAAATGGTAACGGTCCGTCACAGGGAGTAACAATCACCAATTGTATCTTTGGTAGTACACTGGCTGAAGGCAAGGGAATTCGTGCTAATGATAAACCTGTAGAAGTTACCAATAGTTATATTACGAATGACATGAAAATCACAGGTAACAAAATAAACGACTTGATTACTTATGACGGTGGTGAGACTGACCTTTTCAAAGATCCCAGTCAATATGACTTTACCATTATCGATGGAAGTTTTGCAGGTAAAACAAACTGTGGTGACCCAAAATGGTACATGAAATAATAATACCTTCGCAAACAGAATATCAGAATTAAATTTAAATAAAGAGGCTATCCCAAAATAAAATTTGAGATAGCCTCTTTTATCATCTTTTCCCCTATTTATAGCCTTCAAATCTACAAAAAACACAATATTTCCCATAAAACAACAAATTTTTACCCATGCTTAATTTTGTTAACCTATACTTTTGTGTTCGATAACGGAAAGATAAGGCACATTGTTGACCTCATTTTTTAATAACTATAAAAAACATCATTATGGATTTAAAAAGACTTGCCAAAAGGGCATTAGCTACTCTATCATTGAGTATGTTGTGTTTAGTCGCTCTTGCACAAGGTCGCCAAGTTACAGGTACTATTATAGATAGTACAGGCGAACCCGTGATAGGCGCAAATGTATTGGAAGTTGGTACTACCAACGGAGTAATAACTGACATTGACGGTAATTTCCGCCTGATGGTGCAGCCCAATGCAAAACTCCAAATTTCTTTTATCGGTTATATTACACAAGTCATTACGGTAGGTAACCAAAACAACATTAAAGTAACTTTAAAAGATGATGCACAGGCACTCGACGAGGTGGTTGTTGTAGGTTACGGTTCTATGAAGAAAAATGACGTGACAGGTTCTTTATCTTCAGTATCTGCTGATAAATTGGCTGCACGCGGTGCTCTCCGTATAGAAGATGCATTGCAAGGCTCAGTACCAGGTGTCAACATTACTCAGTCAAACAGCCGTGCTAACGGTAGTTTCAATATTCAAATCCGTGGTCAAGCCTCCATCAATAATACAAGCGGTCCGCTTTATGTAGTAGATGGCATGGTCGTATCTTCTATTGACTTCCTGAATCCCGAAGACATTGAACGTATTGACGTTCTGAAAGATGCTTCTTCTACAGCAATTTATGGTTCACGCGCCTCAGAAGGAGTAGTTATTATTTCTACAAAAGGAACCGGAGCAGGACAAAATAAGGCCCAACCAGTGGAAATTACTTATGACGGCTACTACGGCATCCGTAAAGTAGCACGCATGCCGGATTTCATGGATGCAACTGAATGGATGAACTATCGTTTTGCACGCTACACAACGGGAAGTTCCGACGAAACAGGACGTGGTGCATACAAGATTACTGATAGCGACCTGCAATCCGTATTTCAAAATGGTACTGAATGGAAAGGTTCTCCTTTATATAATAGCTGGCTGAACAATGAAGGCTATGATTGGGCGGACATGGTACTGCGAACGGCATCTCAACAAAACCACTTTATCAGTGCAAGCGGTGCAACTGAAAAAACAAATTATCGTTTAGGTATCGGTTATCAAGGTGAAGAAAATGTATTTAAAAAGAATGATTATAATCGTATCAATATCAAAGGATCATTCGACAGCAAACTGTCAAAGGTTGTAGAAGCAGGTATAGCTGTCAACTTAGTGCACGATGTGCAGAACGACTGGATTACCGATACTTCGAATGCTTATTCTCCTTACAACAACGCATTCTGGTTTGCTCCGGTGGTTTCACCGTGGGATGAAGACGGTAATTTGCTGGCTATCCCGGCAAAAGTAGGCAATATGTCCTTAACTTCTACACCTTCTCCGTTGGTAGACTTCGAACTTGACGCTTACGAGAATGAAACTCGTAAATTCCACGTCTTCGGTAACGTTTATATGCGTTTTAACATTATGGATGGTTTGAAATTCACAACCACCCTATCCCCTAATTATTATCATGGCCGTCAAGGTATCTTTATGGGTACCGGCGTTTCCGAAAAGTATCCTTTGGGAACAGCTTATTATCAGAACCAGAAACACAATCAGGCTTCTGTAATTAATACAGAACGCTTAGACTGGACATGGGACAACCAAATTGACTTCAGCAAAACATGGGGACAACATAGATTAAATGCAATGGGATTATTCTCCATGTATGCCAGCAATAGGGAAACCTATACTCAGACTGTAACTGATATTTCAGATGATAAACTCTCATACCATTCCATGGAGAAAGGTTCGGGTACGAAAACTATTAAATCCACTTATACAGAATCCTCTTTGGTGTCTGTAGCTGCCCGTTTAAACTATGCCTACAAAGAACGCTACATGGCTACCGTTACCATGCGTACTGATGGTTCTTCACGCTTTGCCAAAGACAATCGTTGGGGATGGTTCCCCTCTGCTGCTGTAGCATGGCGCGCTTCGGAAGAAGATTTCCTGAAAGACGTAGAATGGCTGGACAACTTGAAACTGCGTGTATCTTACGGTATCACGGGTAACAACAATGTGGGTGACTATGCTACTGCATCTTCTGCTTCAGGTCCTAATTATTCCGTTATTGGCGGACAGGAATATCAAGGCTATTATGCCAACGGGTTAATTGACAGAAACCTGATTTGGGAAAAGATTAAAGAATTCAATTTCGGTGTTGACTTCTCTGTTCTTCAAAATCGCATTAACTTAACTGCAGATACTTATCGCCGTTTATCCGACGGACAAATCATGAAGGCCACTGTTCCTTTGGAAACAGGTGAAGGTTCTATTACAACCAACATTGGTGCTGTACGTAATACCGGTATCGAATTAGGATTGAATCTTGGAGTTATCCGTAACAAAAATTTCACATGGGACGTAAATCTTGCATTCGCTCGTAACTGGAGTAAAATTACCGAGCTTCCTAATGGAGACGATGTCAGCAACAATTGGTTCATCGGCGAACGTCTGAACGTTTTGCGCGATTACACAAGTGCCGGAATCATCACTACCGATGGTATCACCATGCGCACAAAAGATGGAGACCGTCATTATACCCTTCAAGAAGTATACGATACCTTTGGTCCTGGCGGACAAGGATTAAAATGGTATGAAGGTCAGATGGCTGTAAACGATTGGAATAATGACGGCAAGATTAATGATGAAGATAAACAAATCTTCGGCTGTACAGATCCTAAGTGGACAGGTAGTTTAAGCTCTACTATGACTTACAAGGGATTCGACTTCTCCTTTATGCTCTACACGAAACAAGGACAATGGTCACGCAGTTATTTCCACGAACAATATATGAACTATGGTGATCGCGGACGTCAAAAAGTGAATTTTGATTATTACATCCCTGCAGGAACCCCTGTTCTGGACAAAAACACAGGAGATGTAACCTATCTGTCAGAAGCACACATAGGCAAATATCCTTATCCAAACAATACAGAAAAAACAGGAGGCGGTTACTTCAGCAGCAGCAGTGCAGCAGTGCGTTATCACAAAACATCCTTTGTGAAAGTGAAAAATATCACATTAGGTTACACTTTCCCGAAAGCATGGCTAAGCAAAATTGCCGTAAAACATCTGCGCCTCTATGTAAATGTAATCAATCCTTTCTGTTTCACCGACTATGAAGGTTTCGATCCTGAATGGGCCAGCGCAAACCTGACAAACGGCGGACCTGCGTCTGTTACTTACCAGATTGGTGCGAACATTAAATTCTAACAATATAAATTTATAAGAGCTATGAAGATTTATAAAAAATTACTATATGCAATGTTCATGATTGGTTCCATGACATTGACTGGTTGCGATGACTTTCTCACACCGGATAATAAGAGTTCTGTGACGGATACCGACTATTTCAGTACAGCGTCAGGGTTCCAATCTCTCGTTTATGATGCATACGCCCAACTGATTGATATATATAACAGTGCAGATGCACCGGTATATTTCAATGCCGGTACCGACCTCTATCAAGATGGACGTAATGATATTGATGCCGCACTTCACCGTTGGTCAAACTTTACACCTGAACATGGTAAGGTTAAGACTTTTTATACCGATTGTTATGATGGTATCCGTTCTTGCCTTTCCATCCAATACTATGCACCGGCAGCGAACGTCAGCGATGCTGTAAAGCAAAAAGCCATTGACGAAGGTCGCTTCGTACAGGCCTTGTTCTATTATCTGTTGGTTAATAATTATGGTGGTGTACCGTTAGTCACAGAGTATGCCAGCACAGCTATCAAAGGTTATCCGCGTGCAACAGCTGAACAAGTATATACTTATATTATAGATGAGTTGAAAAGTATCATTTCCAACAACAGACTGACAAGTTCCAATGCTACAAAAGGCGGGGGTGAAGCCAGTATTGAAGCTGCTAAAGCATTGCTGGCAAAGACTTATCTTTCTGCTGCATGGGATTTAAATAACCAATCTTACTTCACCGAAGCTGCCAAATATGCCGACGAGGTTATCAATGGGCGCTCATTAACTACTGAATTTGCCGATTTATGGGCAGCCGACAGTTCAGGTGACGATGATGCCGAATTTATCTTCGACATAGAATACGATTATAACAGTACCCACGATCAAAATGCAGGTAACCGCTGGCAATCATTCTACTCCAATTACTACGGTGGTGCCGAAGAAGGAATGAAGAATGGTTCCTCACTATGCATTCCCCTCATGCATACACTGAGATGTTTTGAAAAAGGTGATAAACGCTATGATGCAACTTTCCTGAAAACATTATTAGTGAAAAAGGCATGGGATCCAGCTCAAGGATTTAAAGAAAACGGATCACCATTGGGAGACTACTTCTCTTTTTATAGTAACGGAAATACCGCACAAGGTAAAATGGTTGGTGTATATTATCCTGCATATTGGGAATGTGACGCAGCATCAGTTGCCGCATGGCGCGCCGAAGATCCGACAAACCGTGCCGAAACATTCATTATTCCGCAAAATGAAATGACAGCCCAAATGGAACCCATGTCAACCTATATGGAAGATCTCAAAGAATATCCCAACGGTATCATTACAAAGTATGACTTTGAAGAATCACAAAAGAAGAGTTGGGCAGTGCATCCTTGCCGCAAGTTCGACGACAGTAAGACTGCACAATACAGTGCCGGAAGAAGTTTCCGTGACCTACATGTCATTACATTGCCGGAAATCTTCTTTGTTGCCGCTGAAGCTTATTTCAAGGCAGGCAATGATGGAACAGCCCTCAAACGCTTGAATACTGTACGCAAACGTGCAGGTCTTGCTGACGCAACAAGTATTGATATTGATGTTATTCTGAAAGAATCAGCTTGTGAAATGTACGGAAACGGTTATCGCCGTATGGATCTCCGCCGCACCGGCAAACTTATTGAATATAATAACCTACATAATCCCCATTTGAAGGGCAACGCAGCATCAATCATCGGTCAAAAAACATTATGGCCTATCCCACAAGCAGCTATTGATGCAAATGACGATTTGACTTCCGACGATCAAAATCCGGGATATTAAATAAGTAAATGAGATTCTCATAGATTATCCATACAAAGAAACGAGTCTATGAGTAAGATCGGGAGATTTTAAAGTAGACATTCTTTGCAAGGAAGAGGGGGCTTTACGCCCTCTCTGTTGTTTATTTTTTCCCCTTATCTCTATACTCAGTAGGTGTCATTCCCATCTTCTGTTTAAAGCACTTACTGAAATAACGCGGATCATTAATGCCCACCATATAAGCAATCTGAGTCATGGAATACTCTCCCGTCTCAATAAGCTGGACAGCGCGTTTAATACGCATTTCTTTGATAAACTCAATAGGAGCCAATCCGGTCAGTGTCTTCAGCTTTTTGAAGAATACAGAACGGCTGACAGCCAACTCTTGTACCAGATCATCTACCACCAATTCACCATTATCCATATTCTTTTCCATCAGATCTACCAGTTTATCCATAAACTTACGGTCGTTAGGAGACATTTCAGGGCCTTTTTCTTCCACTGTTTCTTCTTCGGAAGTAGTAGCAAGAGTTCCAGTCATTAAGTTATTGCGATAGATGCCCTGCAGCTTCTGACGTTGAGTCAGCAGATTCTTTACACGCGCTTTCAGATAAGTGGCACTGAACGGTTTGGTAATATAGTCATCAGCTCCATACTCCAAGCCTTCCAGTTTGCTCTCAATAGAAGTCTTAGCTGTCAACAATACAATAGGAATATGGCTGGTCGTCATGTCTGCACGCAATTCACGAGTCATAGCTATACCATCCTTTTCGGGCATCATCACATCACTGATGATAATATCCGGTAAGAATTTCAAGGCTTTACTCCACCCCTGCATACCATCTACCGCTTCCACAATCCTATATTCGGAAGCAAAGATACTGCGCAAGAACAGACGGAGTTCTGAATTATCTTCCACAAGCAGCATCGTCCCTTTAGCATCTGTATCTTCTCCGGCCTCATCCGGAAGGATTTCCTCTTCCGACTGATTGGGAACTTCACTAAGTATGTCCGTCACTTGTTCTGCAACTCCCATACCCACAGTAGTATCATCCTGTAAGAATTCCACTGTTTCATCATAATGCTCTTTTCCTTTCAGAAAATCGACTTTAAAGCAACTACCCTCACCCAGTTTACTGTCAACAGTAATAACTGCCTTGTGCATCTCCACCAACTCTTTTACTAATGACAAACCAATGCCTGTGCTGGATTGATTAAACAAGTTACGGTCTACCAAATTCTCAAAACGGACAAACAAGGATTTTTTCTTATTATCCGCAATGCCTATTCCCTGATCTTCCACACCTACGGAAACCGTTTCTTCATCTTCACGCACTAAAACAGTAATCATCTTCCCGTTTGGAGTGTACTTAAAGGCATTAGAAAGCAGATTGAATACTATTTTCTCAAACTTATCAACATCCACCCACAAATATAATTCCTCCTTCTCTGTTTCAAACAGGAAGTCTATCTGATGTTCTTCGGCAACCGACTCAAAGTTTTCCATGATTTTACGGGTAAAAGCAACTACATTTATGCGTTGCACCTGCATCTTCATCTTCCGGTTCTGTATCTTCCGGAAGTCCAAGATCTGATTGATAAGCCTCAACATCCGATTTGTATTCCGTTCCACCACCTGCAATTGCTCACGTGCATCAGCCGGAAGTTTCGTATTTGCCAGAACGTATTCCACAGGCCCCGAGATCAAAGTCAACGGAGTACGCAGTTCGTGGGAGATATCAGTAAAAAAGCGCAGCTTCATATCTGTCATTTGTTGCTCTACAGATACTTCATGTTTCAGACGATAAATAGTGAACAGAATATAAACAGCCGTCACAATAATCAGTATAACGAACAGCACATACAGGAAGTAGGCAAATGGAGTTTCCCAGAAAGAAGGAAGAATCTCAATATTCAGTATGCGCGTATTTTCTGTCCACACCCCATCCCCATTAGTCGAACGAACTTTAAAAATATAGTGTCCTTTCGGTAAGTTGGTATAAGTGGCAGTACGCTGCTTACCAACAAAATTCCAGGCTTTTTCAAAACCTTCCAGAATATAAGCATACTGAATTTCAGAAGGTGCAGAATAATCAAGTGCAGCGAACTGAATTGTGAAAATATTCTCCCGATGGGATAATACCAGTTCTCTCGTATCATCCAAACCTTGTTTCAGAACAGAACCCTGTCCCGGTTGTACATCCTCATTGGCTATCAATAATTTGGATAATACAATCGGCGGCACATAGTTACTTTTACAAATAGAATCCGGATTAAAGTAAAAGATACCTGTATTGGCTCCGAAAAGTATATTCCCCGAAGCCGTGTATTCCGAAGCGGCCTCACTGAAACGTGCACGGAAGAAAATCTCTTTATCTGCATAGTTTTCAAACGTCTCTTCAGAAGGAATAAATTTGCTTATGCCATTCTCAGAACTCAACCACAAATTACCGTTCTTATCTTCCTGTATGGAAAGCAGCACATCCGAAGGGAGTCCATCTTGCACTGTATACGATTTGAAAGTAGCATTACCATTGCCGTCCAATGACACCAGTTTATTCAGTCCGCCACCAAAAGTTGCAATGAAAAGTTCCTGATCACGAGTCGATGCAATCCAGTGCACATCATTATTGCTCAAACTATGTTCATTATCCGGAACACGCAGAAAATGATGAAACTTCACATCTTCGGGATTCTTGAAGTCGGCATCTATCATCAGTGCACCAATGGTAGTCCCTATCCAGATATGTCCTTTATGGTCTCCTGTAATAAAACGGGCTTTGTAGCAATAGTCAATGGGATATCCTTTCAGATTATTACGGTGGTTCACAAAAATTTCCTTTCCACCCTGGTCACGTGTCATATAGTTTATTCCACCGGCAAAAGTAGCTATCCAGATACGTCCGTGGCTATCTTCATATACACAGTAAACATTGTCGTCACTCAAACTATAAATATCCTCTTCCTGATGCTGATAACGAGTCAATTTATAGTGAGATCCATCTTTTTGCTTCTCGGCTTTCACCAGACCATCCCCTTTCGTTGCAATCCAAAGATTTTGTTTGCTATCCTGCAAAATGAAATAGACATTACCACGCAATGGTGTACCACCGTGCGACACTGTACCATTTTCAGTCAAATAACCTTTATCTACACGATTCTTATCATATACTCGTAATTTTCCATCTTTCAGACCCACCCATAAATTCTGGTCCATATCTTCACAAAGGGCACGAACTTCATTACTCAAAGACTCATAATCATGTGGCATGGGAGTCATTACACGAAACTGGGATGGCCGGAAGGTCACTTTTTCCAGTCCTTTAGAATGCGTACACATCCACAAATCACCCTGCCGGTCAGAAAAAGCTGCATGAATTTTATTAGAGAAACGCCAGTCACTTCCTGACAGACTATTATAGAATGGATGTAAACTATTGCTTTTCCGATCAAAATATGAAAATCCACCCCCATAAGGATGTACCCACAGTACACCATTAATATCCTCATGAATATGAAAAGCCGGACGTGATCGGTCGGTACTGGTAGGCTCCACCGGTACTTTCTCTTGTTTCAGGATCCGTGTACGCGGATTGAAGTGCACCACTGTACCCGGAATATGCTGTTCAAACCAGACCTCGGACGCCTTATCTACATAAACCGAGTGAATAGATGCATTTGGAAAGCGGGAAGCCGGAAAATGTTCTATCGCTTTCGTCTTAGGTTGATATGAGAAAAAACCATCTTTCGCAGTAGTAAATATCAGTTCATTACCCTCCACGCTATTGATAGAAACAATACGGGAAGATGCAGGCAAATTCTGCAACTGAAATTGTCCATTTTCCTTTTGATAGCACCACACCCGTCCGTTATCCGAACCAAAATAGATTTCCGAATTATATTCCAGACAAGAGTAAAAAGCTTGTCCTCCTTTCTTTTCCCGTTCAGCAGCATCTACAAAATAAGATGTCGGAGTAGTCTGTCCAGCTGTCAACATTCCTAATCCGTTATCAGACAATATCCATTCATTACCCAAAAGGTCTTCATATACCCCAAAAACACGAGTGGCAGAGAATTGACCTGATTGAGCAGAATACCATTGTGAAGTTAAACTATAATCTTCCGGATTCGTATCTATGCGAATGGCGCCTTCTGTTTCAGTCAGCAACCAAACCGCGCCACCCGAAAGGGCTTCTATCTTCGTGACATTGACTGCACTGCCCCCTTCACCTTCAGCCGGAACACGCTCAAATGCTTCCGTACGTGGATCAAAACGATAGGCATGATTATCATAAGTCTGTAACCAAAGAAAGCCATACTTATCCTCCACCATATAATCTACACGATTATGGCTCAACACAATACGGTTATCAAGACGTGCCTTATATGTTTTAAACGAATAACCGTTAAACTTATTAATACCATCCCAAGTAGCAAACCACATATTCCCTTTGCGATCTTGCAGGATGCTCATTACTGTATTTTGAGAAAGTCCGTCTTCAGACGAATAATGGGTAAAGAAACAATCCGGTTGTGCTTTTACTGATAATACACACACCAACCCAACTATCAGATATAAGATTTTTTTCATCATAACAGGCTTATTCTATGCGGTAAAGATACGTATTTCATAGAAAAATCATGTATCTTTGTTTAGTTTTTAACACCCACTGACCATGAAACGCATTACAACCATTTTCCTAATAGTTCTCTTCGGACATCTTGGCATAATTGCACAAACTGACACCACCGCCTATGGTGTTGTAAAAAACATGCCTGTCTTCTATGAGCAACTGAAACAGCAACTTACCTTTCCAATGGCATGGGGCAATTCCCCCGTCCGTAAATTTGAGACATGGCGTACCCAGGCACGGGAAACCTTATTGGACTGTATGCAGAATTTCCCCCCTGCTCCCGCTGATTATGCCATGGAAGTAATCGCTACCGAACAACGCAATGGATATAAAGCTCAAAAAATACTATTTAATGTATCGAAATGGTGCCGCATCCCCGCCTATCTGCTAATACCTGACGGTGAAGGTCCTTTCCCGGCAGTCGTTATGTTGCACGATCATGGTGCACACTTTTCCATCGGTAAAGAAAAAATGGTTCGTCCATTCGGAGTAAGTACTGAAATCATGGCAGATGCAGACGACTGGGCATCCCGTTGCTACGACGGACAATATACAGGGGACTATTTTGCCGAACACGGTTATGTAGTACTTTCCATTGATGCCTTATTCTGGGGAGATCGCGGACGGAAAGAAGGAGTGAGCTATGACGGACAACAGGCATTAGCTTCCAATTTTCTGCAAATGGGAAGTTCATGGGGAGCATTCATCCATATAGATGATGTACGAAGCGCAGAATTTCTGGCTTCACTCCCTTGTGTGAATAAGAATAAAGTAGGTTGCGTAGGCTTTTCGATGGGAGCCTATCGTTCATGGATGCTCGCTGCAATCACCGACTGCATAAAAGCCTCCGCATCCATCTGCTGGATGAACACTACTGAGTATCTGATGACACTAACCAACAATCAGAACAAAGGGGGATCAGCCTATTCCATGTTGATCCCCACCCTGCGTCGCTATCTGGACTACCCGCATACGGCAAGCATTGCGTGCCCGAAACCAACTTTATTTTTCAACGGAAGCCAGGACAAGCTATTCCCGGTAGAAGGCGTGAAAGATGCATATAACATCATGCAGACAGTTTGGCAAAGTCAGAAAGCATCCGACCGCCTGGTTACTAAAATATGGGAAGAGAAGCACTTCTTCAACAAGGGAATGCAGAAAGAGACATTGGAATTTTTCGATAAATGGCTGAAATAAACTCTCATCATTTCAGCTAATGTTTCAAGACTGATAATCCTATAATATTAAGTGATAGAAATTATAACCACTTATTTAAGAAGTCCAAAATCTTTGCCTGTACCTTCTTACCGCAGTCATGCGGCATATCCCATAATTCTGTTACTAATTTATCTCCTGCCGAACGACTCTCCCACACTTCATGCATCTCCGCAAAGGCAGCTCTGACTCCTATCGGAGGGAACAGTTTATCATGTTCTCCATTCAAAAAAAGCATAGGCTTAGGGCAAGCAATAGAAGCAATATGCGGATAATCCAAATAACGACGAATACCAGGCAACATATTAGCAAAGCCTCCTCGCTCGCGACCATATTCCCATGAAAACTGGCAATCAGTGGTGGTCATCCAACAGATTGCAGCTCCAACCTGTATTTTATCTGATAGAGCCGAAAGCATCCAAGCACGATATCCTCCCATAGAGAATCCCATACAGGCAATACGCTTGGGGTCTACCTCAGGCAGGGTAGCGAGATAATCCGTAGTATACATATCTTCATAATTCATAAACGCACTCAAACTACGTCCTAACATCATAAAATTCCCCGCATTATCGGCATACTTACTACCATCAGCCCCTTCTTTACGCCCGCGTTCACCCCAATAAAGAGCATCAACAGAAATAACCACATAACCATGGGCAGCCAAATAATCACCGGCATATTGCCCACCATAACAGTTTGCTGCCCAAGCGTCTGCATCATCCAGCACAGCTTTATCTACTCCAAAAGGTCGAATCATTTTCTCTTTACCAATTGTGTAATGCCCACCATGGTCGTGCAGAAGTACCACAGCCGGAAAAGGACCTTCACCATCAGGTATCAATACATAAGCATTCACACGAGAATACCCAGTCAGATTGAAACACAATTTCTTCGCCTGATATCCTTCACGCTGTTCTTCTGCCAATATTTCAGTTTCATACTCGGTAGTATAAGGTGGCGGGGCAAGCATAGCATCCAGCACTGTAGCACGTGCCTGCTTACGCCATTTCTTAAAATTCTTTACCGGACTATTCCCCCAAGCCATAGGATATGTCAACTCCTTTTTCAATTGATCTAAAAAGACCGGCATTTCCCGTTCTAATTCATAGGCAGGTAAATGTTGAGAAAGGGCGGTTGTCGAAACAACCAGCCCTATCATACCAAATAGCAATCCTTTTACCATAACTATTATTTATAACAAATGTCTCAATATCCACTTCAACTGTCCGTATTCCGTCGCATCAGAAGTCCAGTGCTCATTAATCGGAGTTATCAGTGCTTCCTTGGGGCAATCCAACACATTATAAACAGCATAACTGGTAGTAGGCGGACAGGTATCATCATTATATCCCCAAGTGATATAAGTAGGAACTTTAATCATACGGGCGAAGTTCACAACATCATAATATGCCATCGTTTTCAGCTTATCCGGAGTATCCATACCCTCTACTCTGAAAAAATGAGGATAGCCACCTGCACGTCCTGCCTTGTAGCCTGCCATATCACTCAATGCCGGATGATTGGCTACGCAAGCTGTTACACGGCTATCCAGTCCGGTAGTAATCAGTGCCAAAGCTCCTCCCTGGCTACCGCCCTGGACAATTACATTTTTACCATCCCATTCGGGCAGAGAAGTCAGGAGATCGATACTGCGTACACAACCCAGATAGACACGTTTCATATAATAATTATCGCGGTTCTCCAACCCGTTATTTAAATAACCGTTCTCTCTGCCATTAAACGCATTGCTGATTTCCTTAAATTCTTCCGCACTCATCTCCGGATTCAGGCCATGTATCTCGATTTCGAAACGGATACATCCTTCTTCGGCATAATATTTATGGCGCAGAGGCTCCTTAATAGTTTTAATTCCAGCTCCCGGAGGGCAAAGTACAACCGGACAAGAACCTTTCACTGCATTCTTAGGATAGAAAAGATAACCATAAATGCACTGTCCACGGTTATTCAGCATTAATTTAATGAGATAACAATCAACCTTATCCGTACAATACTCCTCTGCAAGCTTTTTAGTATAAGTCAACGGATATTTGGCAGCTTCCGCTTTATTATTTTCCCAGAATTCTTTAAAATCTTTCGGCATCTGTGTGTAAGGTTGAATCTTTTCCGGTGAAAAGCCTACCTTCACATGATGTTTATAGCTTGTTCCATCCACAGTCGCTGTCAGACGGCAATCACGGAAACCGGGTTCTCTCATTGTCCCCACAGGTATTACCGCCTTTCCTTGCTTCAAAGTAACGGAACCGGAAGTATCCACCGGCATCATGTCACCACCTATTTCATAAGAAACGGTTACGCCATCCTGCGGAATGCCGTATTTATAGAATTGCACCTCAACCGTAGCTTTCTCTCCGGTCTTATAAATCCAGTCAGCATGATTGGGCACGGTCACCCAAAGTACATCACTCCGGTACGGGTAGTTTTCCGCATATACAAATGACAGCGGAAAGATTAGGGCGAACAGCCATATAAACAAACTCTTTTTCATCATTATGTTTTTAGTATTATCACATTATTTTACCACACGCAAAGAACTTCTTCCTACCAAGTCCGTACCAACTCCGTGTCAAGCCCGTGTCAAGGCCGTAGTTATAAACACGGAGATGATACGGTTTTGACAAATGCCGGTCAGCGCTTTATGCTTAATAATTCATTCCCATTTTTTACCGGATTCCAACCATCCTCTCCAGTAAGTATGGAATCTATTTCATAACCTTTAAGATTCTTCAGTTGATGTGAGAAAGGTACACGTGCTTTTGGATTGGCACCTTCACCCGTACTTTCATATTCTGCATAGAATGCGGTCTTTTCCGCTTCCTTTTTACCCCAGTTATTCCAACCGGCAGGAGCAATATGCTTGCCTAAATTGCAACGAATAAATACAGCCTGCGCATACGAACGCCAGGGACGCGACAAATAAACATCCTGTACCCCCTCAGCAGCCGTCAGTCGGCAATCATAAAATACATAACCATATTTCTGCCCTTGATCCGTAGAAGGTGCTGTCACATAGCCCCCACCTTTACTATGAATGTGACAACGATTGAATACAGCCGTAGACCAGCCAAAGATAAAATCGACCGTACCTTCTATATAGCAATCTTCATAGTACTGGCGACAACCTTTTCCATAGGTATAGAGCGTATCTTGGAAACCAAGGAAACGACAGTTTTTGAAAAAAACACGATCAGCACTTACAAAACAGGCTACAGCCTGTCCTACCGGCCCCGAGGAATTCTCAAACGTAATATTCTCGGCATAAAAGTCCGGAGCATAAATATAGCAGGAAGATGAACCGGAAGTTCCTTTTTCTTCACCAAAGCAATTCTTCTTCTGCGCATAATCATCATACGAAAGTATAGCACCCTCCTGACCTATCAAGGAAATGTTAATTTTGCTTTCGGGTACTACAATTTTCTCTTTATACACACCTTTACGCACCAATATCGTAGTACGGATATTCTTGCGGAAATCGGGAACAGCATCAATGGCTTCCTGTACAGTGAAAAAGTCTCCGCTACCATCCTGTGCCACTACGAAATCATAATGACGTACATACTTAGCTAATTCCGGTACTTTCTTAGCAATGGCATCCATAGCCAGACCGGCTACAATGCGGCCACCATGTACATTCAAGTGGGTATTATCTTCACGTCCTTTAGGTATAGCGGCAACCTGATTGGCAGGTACCCACATGAACAGCTTTTTAGAGTCTACCGATCCCATGCTTTCTACTAGGTCGTGCGTAATCTTATTCATATCCACAAATGCAACACCCAGTTCTTTCGCTACATTTCGCGGAGAGTCCAGATAGGCTCCGTGCGTATCAATCAACTTGTCACCTTCAGCAACAGCCGGCTGTTCCGAAGCTTCCCGCTTTGCATCCGGATTCACACCTTTCTGTATATCATCCTGACTGATAGCCTGAGCAACTGCATTCCCGTCTGCTGTGCCGAAGTTCCGGCGCACAATGGAGTTAAACAAAACAGGGATACCTCCCTTAGCACGTGTTTCGTTTACAAAACGTTTCAGATTTTCATCAAAAGTACTTCCCGGAGCTGTATACCGCTTTGGGTCGGACTTCTCATCATTGTGACCGAATTGGATAAATACATAATCACCTTTCTTCACTTGTGAGATTACCTTCTCCCAGCGCCCTTCATCAATAAAGCTCTTGGAACTCCGCCCGTTTACGGCATGATTATCCACACGTATTTCCTCGGAGAGATAACCGGGCAACATTTGCCCCCACCCCCGTTCCGGATTTTCACCCGTCAATGACTTATTAGCCATAGTGGAGTCTCCGATCATAAAAATCGTAATCACTGGTTTGTCAGCCTTAAAAGCAGAAAGCAGAAAAAACAACCCCAGTAATAATGTCAACTTATGTTTCATAGTTCATTATATATAAATAGTATTCTTAGTTTCCGGCTGCAATATTACCTAAAAACAGAGGGTTTTAAGGGTAAAAAAAGTCGCAATCGGTAGAAAAATTAATATTAATCGTATATTTGCCGGTAAAATAATCAATCTGACTGGCAAAATGGAAAAGACAAGAAGCAACACCTTCATTTTTGAAAAAGAAATAGTATGGGAACCTGCAGGTGAAGGAGTGGTACGCCAAATCATGGGTTACGATGGACAAGTGATGCTTGTAAAAGTGAAATTCGAGCAAGGAGCTGTCGGTACACCACATACTCACTATCATACACAAACCACTTATGTGGCAAGCGGTAAATTTGAATTTACCGTAAATGGTGAAAAACAAATTGTAGAAACCGGAGACGGTGTTTACATCGAACCGGATGCAGTACATGGCTGTGTATGCCTTGAAGCTGGTATCCTGATAGACTGTTTCAGCCCCATGAGAGCAGATTTTCTAAAGCGCTAAATCCTGTCTGCAAGAAATTAACTTCTTGCGAACAAAAAGTAAACTTCCTGTCGACAAGGAATTAAGTTCTTGCAGGCAGGAAGTTAAGTTGTTATTTTGCAGGTTTCCAATCACTACACATTTTATAGATGTAACTCAGATCATCATATTGTGCAGCTTCCTTTTTCGTCAATTGTTTCGCCCACTTCACACGATCGGCTGCCGGAGCACCTTCTCCCGTACTTCCATATTCAGCATAACGGGCGGTCTTCTCATTTTCTACATTTCCCCAGTTATGCCAACCTTCGGGACGGATATGTTTGCCCATTTCGCAATTGATAAATACGGTAGCGGCATACGGACGCCAGGGACGTCCCATATATACCTTATCCACACCAGGATCGGCAGTCAGCCGGCAGTTCTTGAAAACATATCCCACCGCAATATCTTTAGGCGTAGAAGCTGCCGTTACGTATGAATTGGTTTTACTCCGTATCTCGCAATTCTCAAACAATGCGGTAGAAGGACCAAATATAAAATCAGTAGTGCCATCAATATAGCAATCTGCAAAATAGAGTCGTGTACCAGCAGCACCTGTATAAATAGTATCCTGATTACCCAAAATACGGCAGTTTATGAATACCAGTTTATCACCTTCCGTATGGAGTGCCACAGCTTGTCCCAGTCTGGCAGCATTATTTTCTATAGTCAGGTTCTTGAAAGTTATGCTATTCCCCTCCACTTTCACTGTGTAGGTGCGAAAAGTACCCATTTTATTAATATTAGCGTGATCATCATACGTGATAATCGTGTTTTCCACGCTTTCACCAATGAATTCTACATTCTGCAACCAGGAAGGGATAACCACTTTTTCTTTATAAGTACCATTCTTTACCAGTACCGTCACTTTATAATCCATAAAAGCCCGGATACCTTCCATAGCTTCTGTCAAAGTACGATAGTCTCCCGAACCATCGCGGGATACAACAATCGTATCCTTCCATTGCGTCTGTGCCGACAATGGGATGATCCCCACCAAGAGAAGAACTATACCGCATAAATAATAAGCCAGTCGTTTCATTGTCCTATTTTTGATTAACGATTTCTTTTACTTGCTGCAAACGTTCCCATTCCAAACTTGCCATGATAAATGGACCTACTGCTTTGGGATCATTGCTACGGATTGTCTCATTTATATAATAGGTGTAATCGCCCATACGGTAATTCTTACCGCCTAATCCGGCAACTGCACAAGCTTTCGTAATAGTTACCACACCATCTTTATCTACTTCAATGAAGTTATCAAGAATGCCCTGGTAGCCTTTGAGAGCTACTTTTAGATATGACTTATCAATATATCCTTTACGAACCGCCTTAAACAAAGCATAAACAAACATAGTAGAACAAGAAGACTCCAAATAGTTTCCCTTCTCACCGCTTTTATCCAGTACCTGATACCACAGTCCTGTCTTCGGATCCTGTATACGCTTCACCTGTGCAGCAATATTGTTCAAGATAATCAGCATGGAATCACGACCAGCTTCATGTTTCGGAATAAAATCCAACGCATCTACAAATGCCATTGCATACCAGCCCATAGCACGTCCCCAGCTATGCTGAGACTGTCCGGTGACAGGATCTGCCCAACGTTCCTTGCGACTGACGTCACAGGCATGACGGTAAAGACCGTTCTTGGGGTCATAAGTATGGCGGGCTACTGTAATAAACTGATTGACAATATCCTGATAATCCTGTACACGGTTGTTACGAAAAGCATATTCGGCATAGAAAGGTGCTCCCATATAAATGCCATCCAGCCACATCTGATTGGGATAAACTTTCTTATGCCAGAAACCTCCATCCTCATTGCGTGGATGGGTATCGAGCTGGCTACGCAACAGGTCTATAGCTTTCTTATATTTCTCATCTTTCGTCTGTTCATAAATACGAAACAGGAATTTACCAGAGTTCAGACGGTCAATGTTATATTCATGCAATTTATAAGTCTCGATGCTTCCATCATTGTGTATCATTGTGTCTGCGTAAGCCAACGCATAGTCGAATATCTTTTTATCTCCATAAGTATCATACACATCCAACATAGCCTGCAATTCCAGTCCATGACAATAGTCCCATTTCAATTTGGGTTGGAAATCCAACTGCCAGGATTCTGGGCAACGAATCATCTCTGACTCTACCATACGCACCGACCAAGGTTGCTTATCACTAACTTTCTGGGCAGACAACTGGGTAGAGCAAATTAACGCTCCCATCACAAAAGTTTTACAAAGTAGATTATTCATCATTCTATTCTTGTTTTTAGGTATATAGATTATATTAAGTAATGTGACAAAGATAGCGGTTCTCACCTAAAACGTTGTGTACTTTTCGACCGAAATGGTGCATTATTTATTTTCGTCCTCTACAATCTTATTTTTTCGTGTACGAGAACGAGCAATTTCGTGCGCGATAACGAGTTTTTTTGCCATTTATTTGCATTTCGAACAAAAATTGCAGGAAATTAGACGAAAAAAGTATTGATATACATCAAATAATGTGTATTTTTGGCCCCAGAAATAAGAATTAATAATTTTAAATCAACGTATCATGAGTTTAAATCAAAATGCAGTGGGAAAGATGACCAACTACAGGTGGACCATCTGTGCCATGTTATTTTTTGCGACAACAGTAAACTACCTTGACCGCCAAGTGCTGTCATTGACGTGGGATGAATTTATCAAACCCGAATTCCATTGGGACGAATCACACTATGGAACAATCACTTCTGTTTTCTCTATTGTTTATGCAGTCTGCATGTTGTTTGCAGGTCGCTTCATCGACTGGATGGGAACTAAGAAAGGATTTCTTTGGGCTATCGGTGTATGGTCGGCAGGTGCCTGTCTCCACGCTTTCTGTGGTATCGTAACCGAGCACTTCGTAGGTCTGCACAGTGCAGCCGAATTAATGGGTGCTACCGGTGATGTTGTGGTAACCATTGCTACAATTAGTATGTACTGCTTCCTTGCAGCCCGTTGCGTATTGGCACTCGGTGAGGCCGGTAACTTCCCTGCGGCTATCAAAGTAACTGCCGAGTATTTCCCTAAGAAAGACCGTGCGTATGCTACTTCAATCTTTAATGCCGGTGCTTCTATCGGTGCTTTGGTTGCTCCGTTGACTATTCCTTTGCTGGCTAAAGCATGGGGTTGGGAAATGGCTTTCATTGTAATTGGTGGTCTCGGCTTTATCTGGATGGGCTTCTGGGTATTCATGTACTCTAAACCTTCAGAAAGCAAACACGTAAACAAAGCCGAACTGGAATATATCGAACAGGACAAGCATGAAGAAGGTGCTGCTCCGGTAGTAGAAGAAAAAGACGAAAAGAAGATGAAATTCTGGCAATGCTTCAGCTATAAACAAACCTGGGCATTCGCTTTCGGTAAATTTATGACTGACGGTGTATGGTGGTTCTTCCTATTCTGGACTCCTTCCTATCTGAATACTCAATTTGGCATCAAAACTTCCGAGGGATTGGGTATTGCACTGATCTTTACCCTATATGCCATTACGATGCTTTCAATCTATGGTGGTAAATTACCTACTATCATCATCAACAGAACCGGTTTGAACCCGTATGCAGCACGTATGCGTGCTATGTTGATTTTCGCATTCTTCCCGCTGGTAGTACTGTTGGCACAACCTCTGGGCACTATCTCTCCATGGTTGCCGGTTATCATGATCGGTATCGGTGGTGCAGCTCACCAATCCTGGTCTGCTAATATCTTCTCTACTGTAAGTGATATGTTCCCAAGAGCAGCTATTGCAAGTATCACGGGTATTGGTGGTATGGCCGGTGGTTTCGGTTCAATGATTCTGCAGAAAGTAGCAGGTAATCTCTTCGTATATTCATCAGGAAGTACAATAGTAGATGGAAAAGAAGTAGAAATGACTCATGATTTACTGGAACAAGGTGCACAGTTTGTACGTCCTGCCATGGAATTTATGGGCTTCTCCGGTAAACCTGCAGGATACTTCATTATTTTCTGTGTATGTGCGGTGGCTTACCTGATCGGTTGGATTGTAATGAAGGCTTTGGTACCTAAATACAAACCTATCGTACTGGAATAATAATATTATAAGTTTATAATAGAATAAACAATGAAAAAGGTGCTCAGCGATGGGCACCTTTTTTAGTATAATATAAAAAGTATGGGCACAAAAAAAGCCCCTTCTCACGAAGCGACTCTCTTCTGCACTCTCCCGCCAAAACTACACAAACCTCAGTGCCCACTTTAGCAAATTACACCTCCAAACGGTTCACGAGAAATACAGGAGCGCAAAACTTTAAGATGAAAAAAAGGGAAGTCTCACGACTTCCACAATTCTTCTAACCTTAAATCTAAATCTCTATGAAAAAAACGTTCGGCAAATATAGGGGTTTATTCCATTCAGAGATATTAATAAAAGATATAAAGAATTGAGGAACATTTAAGATTTACTAAATGGAATTGGTAAAGCTTTATAAAACCGTATCGAGCAGATCGGCGTAGATAGGATTTTGTCGTAACAAGTAAGGCACCCCTGTCATAAATAGCTGCTTGCGGGCACGGGTGAGCGCAACGTTTAGTTTCCGGTCAATCCATACTCCTCTTTCTTCCGTAAGGTTGGCAAGAAATTTCAGTTGATAAGTACGGTTCACACAGAAAGAATAAATAATCACATCCCTCTCACTTCCCTGGAAACGTTCTACGGTGTCCACTAGGATATCATTCAAAACAGGAATACCCAAAGCAGCTATTTCTCTCTTTATAAGGGCTATCTGGCTACGATAAGGAGTGATAACGCCTAAAGTCAAAGCAGAATTAAACCCAGAATTGCTTGCTTCATACTGTCGGTAAACGGAAGCGGCCAACCGCGCTGTAAGTCGTGCTTCGAAATGGTTAATCTTCGCTGATTGTGAAGGAGTCTCCGGCACCGAGGGAAGAAAAGCTACCCGATGCACTAATATATCAGCAAATTCATCACTCTCCAGCCCCGGAGCAAGTACAAGTTTACCTTGCTGGTGCGGCAAACCGACAGCTTCCAGTAATCCGCCGTAAAAAGCACGATTAGGGAACTGAGCTACTTCCACATTCATACGTCCCTGCCGGCAAAGCATATCGTAGAAACGCTGAGTGGTTGGTGACGAGTGATTGGCGGAGACTGTACGATAGAGACGTTCGAACAGAGAATCTTTCAGATTGTACAAACCGATACTCTGTAGGCATTCTTCACACACTTCAGATTGCGATTCGGATTGAAGAACAACGGCAGGCAGTTGTTTATGATCGCCGATAAGAATAAACTTACCGATGGCATTGTTGCCAGCCACATCTCTTGCACAAAGAAGCCCTAACAATTGTGGTTCCAATATCTGGGTAGCCTCATCCACAATAGCCACATCAAAAGTCTTCAGACGAAACATATCCGTTTTAGATGAGAAGGTAGCAACAGTACCAACGAAAACACGACAACCTTCTATGCATGCGTGTACTTCACGACGTGTAGAACAGGCTTCCAGCACATTCTCTATTAATCGGGAACGGAAAGGAGGATCGCAAGAGAGCTCACTTCCGATACGAATAAAATCAATCTCAGGCGTTATTACAGAAAGGGTTTTGCAGATCTCATCCACTGCACGATTTGTATATGAAAGTAACAATATCTGTTTCCCTTCACGATAGAAAGCTTCTACCATACCACGCAAAGCACGGGAAGTCTTTCCGGTGCCCGGAGGACCTATCAAAAGAAAATAATCCCTGGCTGCTTGTGCCTTCAGGGTAATGCGGGAAAAATCATTGGAAGCGGCTGCAATACGGGCATCAAAAGAAGTATCAAATTCCGGTTCACGCTGAGACAGCAATAAGTCCCGGCGATCCTTGTTAGCGGAAAGGAAAGCGGAAAGTCCCAGATACATGCTGCGGAAAGAAGTATCCATATAATCATGCTCTATGGCATAGTGACTCTCCAGAGGAAGCACAGAAGCATTTTGCTGCGAAGCACGAAGACGTATACGGATATCCCGGTCGGTGATTCGCTCTATATTCCCTTTGAATACCATCTTATTGGTTACATTGTCCGTATCTTGATTGCGTTGATAGAGGACAATGGCGTCACCCTCACGGAAATTCGGTAAAACTTGCAGAGATAAATCATTAACCGGACGTGCCAATACAAGATATGCCTTATGTATATCTGCCGCATGATTCTCTGTGATCGTCAGATCATATAGTATCTCCCCCGCCTCACGCTTTTCTTCAAGTGTGGAAAGCCACAAAGCAGCAGCTCCTGCACGCCCTTCATAATCAATATCACCTGACTTTGAAGTGTACAATTCCTTGGTTATAAAATTGTAGAGTGTATAGAAGTAACATTGTTCCAATGCAGTAAGCATCCGGATACGTTGTGCCACTGCATCGATGGACGGATAAAGATAGCGTTTCCATAACGTGTTATTCAGATGACGCTCATTCAGTGTCTCTGGATTGATAGCTTTCAGGCATTCCGCTGTATAATGAGGACTGTTACGTAATTGCATGCCATATTCATTCGCCACAATCCGGTTGCGAACATCCATCACACGCCGTACCATCGCCCACGATGGACGGGCAGGATATAGCAACGGGTAACGTGTATACAGCAAATATGCCTTTACTCTGCGGTGGTCCATTCCCATAGAATATTCCAGCACTGCCTGATACAATAACATCTGTACCTTATTATTCTCTTTCGGTTCCACCTTGCCCCGGATAGAGTACTCATCGGCTTTGCCCGACTTCATTTCTATAAAGGAAGACATATCGCGCTGCATATAGTCCAGACGTCCTTGCAACCCCAGTGCTTCACATATATAGGTAGGTTCCAATACCGCATCTGTTTTATCCAATTCATAACCGGGAGTCCGGAAAGTTTCAGTCACCGTTTGACGGATATGTTCGAAGTGTCGTTTACAATCGGCAAAGAATTCCTTTTCTTTCTCCTTGTCCAGCAAATCGGCACATGCAGCCAACTCTATGGAATAAGTGCGGAAAGCCTTTTTCATGCAGGATAAATAGTCCGGCTCCTCTTTCGCATAGATCCATTCGTCCAGGAACAGATTGGCAATATTACCGAGCAAAAGAGGACGTGTATTATCGGGAGATTGCAAACGTGCCAGCAGATAATTGGCCGGATGATGCCCGTAATCTTTAAAACACTCTGCCAGAGCACTGATATCCAACAGATAATCCGGTTCTAAAATAATAAAAGAGGGTGTCAATACACCTGCCTCATCTACAGCTACATTCAATAGATTGACCTGCGCATGGCGCCATAACAATTGACAGGTTTCTGCAAATTCCTCATTCACCTGCGGTACATTATATCGCACCCGTAACGGTTCATCAGCAACGGTATCTACAGGCAATACATATAAATACGTATCATCGGCATATTGAAAACAAACACGCATCCGGCGTACCCGTTCTTTAGCAAGTGGAGAAACGATATAAGTAGCATCCGCACGGGGAAGCAAGCGGTAAAGTTCCGCCGGTATCTCCTCTCCCGTAAGCTTCTTCACAAAGAAAGTCAATGTCTTGATGTCTCTCAACAGATTCTCCCGTGAGGGTTCAGCCAAACGGTTCAGAACAGCATTGGAGGTCAGGCGAAAAGTATGTAAGCGATTTTGTTCCACAACAGACAGTCCGGCTTTCGAGGCTACAAAGCTGATACGTGCAGACAAGTCAGTCATTTGCAGACTACCGTCCGGCATCTGTGTACGACAAAGACGTTCCAGAAATTCACGAAGTTGACGGTAAGCCGTTGTTAATGGAATATTTTCATCCCGGCAGACAGTAAGTAAGAAGTGATAGTATTCCCGTACCTCTTCCTGCATTATTCCTCCTTATCTTCATCCGCCTCGTCCGTGTCAGTTTTCTTATCCTTAATCATCAGGATACTCAACTCATAGAGCAGATAAAGCGGAATGGAAACCACTGTCAGAGTGAAAGGGTCGCCGGTTGGCGTAATAATAGCTGCGACTATCACAATAATCACCAGTGCATGACGACGGTATTTACGCAGGAAAGATTTGTGCACCAATCCTAAAAGTGAAAGTAACCAGGTCACCAACGGCAATTCAAAAGCCAGTCCCATACAGAGCACCAGCATCATGAAGTTATCTATGTAAGAATTTAAAGAAATCTGATTCTCGATGGCTGCACTCAGTTCGTAGGTTGAGAGAAAGCGCAACGTCAATGGATAGACCATAAAATACCCCAACAGTACACCGAGGAAAAACATCACCGTACCAATGCATAAAGCTTTCTTCACCCCACGACGCTCGTTAGGGTAAAGAGCAGGACTGATAAACCTCCAGATTTCGAAAAAGATATAAGGCGTAGCCGTCACCACCGACATCCAGAATGCGGTGGACATATGAACAAAGAACGGAGCCGCCAGATTTATATTGATCAGTTTGACATGAAACTGCTGCGTAAAGAATTCATCGTTAAGATTGAATGTTTTTCCGACATATCGCAGCACGTCGTAAAAGATGAAATCATTGTGGCAGGGTGCCAACACCACATTATCAAATAGCCACGGCATTGCAATAAAATAACCGACTGCAAATACAAACCACACGCCGAGAACGCGAAACAGTACCCGACGCAGTTCGTCCAAATGATCCCAAAAGGTTAGTTCTTTATCTGCCATACTAGTGAAATAGTTACAAGCCACGAACTACAAGTACCTTCGGCATGATAGCGCAGGTACTTGTAGCTCGTAGCTTGTAACCCGTAGCTAATTATTTTTTAGAAGCCGGCTCTTCTATATCCTCCTTTGCCTTATTTATTTCTTCTTTCGCCTCATTCACACCGTCCTTGAAGCTCTTCACACCTTTACCTAATCCCTTCATCAATTCAGGTATCTTCTTACCACCAAACAACAACAGGATAAGCAAAGCGATAATGACCCATTCGGAACCGCTGGGCAGAAAGCCTAATAAAAGTAAGTTTGTCATATTCATAGTTTTTTAAATTTGTTGCAAATATAATAGTTTCACTACAGATTACACACTTTTACACGGATTAAAACGAAAAGAATAAGGGTAAAACCGAATATCAGTCCTGATAGTAAACCCTCTTCACCCGTGTAGAAACGCTTGTCAATACTTCGTAAGGAATGGTTTCAAGTACATCGGAAAGCACCGTAATGGGCAGATGATCGCCAAATATCTCTACGGTATCCCCTTCTTTACATTCAATATCCGTAACGTCTATCATACAGACATCCATGCAGATATTACCGAGATAAGGTGCACGTTGCCCATTCACCAGACAATATGCATGACCATTGCCTAAGTGACGGTTTAGTCCGTCGGCATATCCGATAGGCAGTGCAGCAATACGCGAATCACGTGTCAGATGTCCCTTGCGACTATATCCAACCGTATCTTCTTCGGGCACCTCCCGTATTTGCAGGATGGTAGTTTTCAGTGTACTTACATTATTTATAATAGTATTATCGATCGGACTGATACCATACAAACCGATGCCCAGACGTACCATATCGAACTGTGCTCCAGGGAAACGCTCAATACCTGCCGAGTTGCAGATGTGACGGAGTATCTTATGCGGAAATGCTGCTTGCAACTGCATAGAGGCTGCTTCAAACATCTCTATCTGTCCACGCGTAAATGCATCAAACTGAGATGCATCACTGCCTACAAGGTGAGAGAATACAGACCGTGCAATGACAGCATTCTGGCTCTTCAACCGTTCTATAAGTCGTGGCATATCCTCGGGAGCAAAGCCCAGACGGTGCATACCCGTATCCAGTTTTATATGAATAGGGAAGTTGGTGATGCCTTCTTTTTCCGCCTCCTTAATCAGTGCATCCAGCAAATGGAAGCTGTACACTTCCGGCTCCAGCTTATAATCGAACATAGTCTTGAATGCCGTCATCTCCGGATTCATAATGATAATGCTCGCCGTAATACCTGCTTTGCGCAGTTCGGAACCCTCATCGGCCACAGCCACAGCCAGATAATCGACATGATGTTCCTGTAGTGTCTTGGCAATCTCATACGAGCCTGCACCATACGCAGACGCTTTCACCATGCAGACCATCTTGGTTTCCGGTTTCAGTTTACTACGATAATAATTTAGGTTGGCTATCATGGCTCCGAGATTCACTTCAAGAATCGTTTCGTGAACCTTCTTCTCCAGTTCTTCCGTCAAAGCATCAAAGCCAAACTGACGGGCACCTTTTATCAATATAATTTCATTTTCTAACCGTAGCTCACCACGGGAAATAGCACGCAACAATGCTTCCGTATTAGGATAGAAAGCCTTTTCAATATCAAACCGTGCAGCACACGAAGCAATCTCATTTCCAACACCGATGATGCGCTCAATACCACGACTGTTGATCAACTGCGATACCTTCCGGTAAAGCGTCGGTGCATTCTGACCCGTTTCCAGTATATCAGAAAGAATGAGTGTACGCTTCAACCCATTGCTTTGCGAGCGACGGTAGAGGAAATCAAGCGCAATGTCCAATGAAGCGAGATCACTGTTATAACTATCATTAATCAATAAGCAACCGTTTTTGCCCTCCTTCACTTCCAAACGCATAGCCACCGGTTCCAGTGTCGTCATGCGCTCCGTAATTTTTTCAGCAGGAAGCATTAGGTAAAGACAGGCAGCCAGGCAGTTCAGCGAATTCTCAATAGAAGCATCGTCAATAAAAGGCAGCATAAAAGTATTATCCATTTCCAGATAACGGTAAGAGATGACGGTACAATCCTCCTTCTTCTCCACCTTACTTATAAACAGAGGACGCTCCATATCTTTCCGGCTCCATGCTATTTCACGGGCACTGAGCATGGACTTGGCCACGCAATTGCTGATAAACTCATCATCGCCGTTATAAATCACCACATCGCAGTTCTTAAACAGAGTCAGCTTCTCCATGCATTTCTCTTGCAGAGAAAAGAAGTTTTCCTGATGAGCACCACCAATATTAGTCAGTATGCCAATGGTTGGCTTGATAATATTCTGTAAGGCACGCATTTCTCCCATCTCAGAAATACCAGCCTCGAAAATAGCAAGCTCAGACTGTTCGTTCATCTGCCAGACAGACAGAGGCACCCCGATCTGAGAATTATAACTGCGAGGCGAACGGACAATTACCCGTTCGGGACTAAGCAACTGATGAAGCCACTCTTTCACAATAGTCTTTCCATTACTGCCTGTGATGCCAATCACCGGAATCTGGAATTGCTCACGATGTTGTTCCGCCAGTTTCTGCAAAGCTTTCAGCGGATTAGCAACCACTAAAAAATTGACAGTTGACAATTGACAATTGACAATGGGCTGCGCGCTATCACGCTGCATAGAATTGTCAATTGTCAATTGCCCATTTTCAATTGCTTTGTAGGTTTCTTTGCTAACCACAAAGTTACGGACGCCACGTGAATATAAATCAGGGATATAGCGGGCACCATCATTGCGTTTGGTAGTTAAGGCAAAGAACAAAGTTTCTTCGGGGAAACTCAAGGAACGGCTATCGGTAAGTAACCAGTCTATAGTTGCCGGCGTGTCCCCCACACGTCGTGCACCAATGCGTTCGGCTATTGTTTCAATCGTATATGACATATTTCTTTCTCGTTTTGGAAATCTAAGTACGGGTATTTTTGGTTAAGTCGATCTATTTTTAACACAATTTGTCCTAAAAAACGCTTATACTCCTCTGACTCCGGATGAAAGGGCTTATGAGATAACGCTTTATTGATATTTTCACTTTCCTGCATAATCTCTAACGCATCTGCCGAGAAGCAAGTCTGCACAAACTTCTCCCATACATAGCGTACCGCCTGGGGGGACGGATGCACCATATCGTCAGCATAAAAACGATAGTCGCGAAGCTCGTCAAGCAAGAGTTCATAAGCCGGAAAATAAGAGACATGTTCGGGAAAAGAGGCCTGCAATTGATCGATGGCAAGCAAAAGCGTGGCTTTGCTCAATTGATTGACATGCATTCCATCGCGTATGTGTCGTATAGGGCTGACGGTAAGAATCACTTTCAGTTTCGGGTTCCGGGCAATCAGACCGGAGAAAAGGGAAGTATAGTCGGATACAATCTCCTGCACACTGAGTCGGCGACGAATAAAAACAGATTCCGGTTGCTTATGGCAGTTTGCAACAACAGCCCCTGTAGTCTTCTGTTCGTACACCCAGGATGTACCAAAAGTCAACATCAGACAATCCAAGTGATGAATGCATTCGTGTGCCGCCACCAAGCGGGTATTGATGCGCTGCAAAGTTTCCTCCATTGAGGGTGAAGAAAAATCTCCATGATGCATGGGGCTATGCCAGCATTCACGGAAGAAAAACAAATTTTCTTCCTTATATACCTTGCCTGCCACCACCTCACGCAAGGCAGCCGAAATGGACAAGGGATTATAGAGAACACCAAAAGGATTTATATCCGGATGAAATTTAGCATCCGCGAGTAAGCTCCCCATGTTGGTAGCAAAACAGGATCCCATCAACAGGAGGCTATCCGCCTGCACAAGAGGTGGCAAACCGGAAGGCAACTCAACGGGAGTAAAGAAATCCATAGATTATGAAAATTAGTATTCTACATCATCATGTTCTTCCGGATCGAGAACTTCACAATTGCCATTGCCTGGATAGCTGCAAACGGCACATCCATCGGTTCATGATGCGGATTATAGCTCACCAACTTGATGCAACCGTCTATTTCCGAACGGTTCACATACTTCACCGCCAAATATTCGTCCCCATCGATATTGAACGAAACCAGGTACATCTCACCATAAATGACATTGCTAAAGCTACTGATTTCTTTAAAGCCTACGATATCTCCTGATTTCAGAATAGGGTACATACTGTCTCCACTGATATAGAGGGCGCCATCACACAAGGGAATGCTGGGAATCTGTATCTTACCTACTATATATTGACGTTTGTTGGCAAGCAGTGTTTTTAGATTGGCAGCAGCAGTGATGTCATAAAGTGCTACGCTACGGTCGCCCACCGGATCGGGCGTTTTGGGATTGTGGATTATCTCTACTTCTCCCCTTGCGTACTCACTATTGCATAATTTTGCCTGATGTACAGGACTTCCTTTTCCCAGCAATAACCAGTTGTAGTCTACGTCTTTCATTTTGCTCAGCAGCAACGGAAAGTCAGTACTGTTACGCGCAATCCAGTTACTAAGTGTGGAACGCGAAACGCCCAGGTAAGCGGCCAGATCAGCATCAGTCTTAAAGTTCAGTACACGCTTGGCGCGCTTCACTATGTCCGCTACGCTAAATAAGGAATTTTTTTCTTTCTCCATTTGATTTGTGCTAATTAAGTTCCAATGCATTTCTTGTTCGTAGATGCACACTTCTGCATTTCATAAAATGCTAAAGCTAAGGCTGATTGTTTTCTATACGAAAACCAAGCAATGCATTGCAGCAACAAAAGTAATCAAATTGTTTTAAGGGGACAAACAAAAGCAAAGATAACTCATCCGCCAATCAAAGAATTATGGGAGTTAAGCCGCCGCATCACCACTTTTATCTCTTTTCTCTGCGACGGTTAAGGAAAATCGTAGTAGGCACTTATTCTTTCCACCATGGAGAAAGTTGCTTTCCATCACGGGGAAACTTTCTTTCCACCATGGTGGAAAGAAAAAACCTCCATGGTGGAAAGAATAAGCGTTCGGATGGAAAAAGCTAACCATTGGAAGGAAAAAAGCATAGGAATGCCTAAGAAAGGAGTTAGCTATTGTAGTTAATTCATATCTTTCAGATTATGAACAAAGTGTGATAAGGTGGTAAAGTATCACCCTATCACTCTTTTCTTCCCTTCTTCTCCGTTATTAAAATATAAGGTAAAATACAGATGTATGAAGGTTAAAGAAGCAAGGATTCGCATTTTTTCCCCGAAAAGGAAATGACCTTCCGTTTTCTTTTACTAATTTTGCAATTTGTAATCCTCAGAACAGAGATGAAGACAGAGACAGCATCATATAACTTGCTAAATTCTATTTCTGACCCGGAAGACCTGCGCAAACTGAGTGTTGAGCAACTCCCGGAAGTCTGCAAAGAATTGCGGCAGGACATTATAAAAGAAGTTTCGTGTAACCCGGGACACTTTGCAGCCAGTCTGGGGACGGTAGAATTGACCGTCGCCCTGCATTATGTGTTCAATACCCCCTACGACCGTATTGTGTGGGACGTAGGCCATCAGGCGTATGGTCATAAGATACTGACCGGACGTCGGGAAACATTCTCCACAAACAGGAAATTCAAGGGCATTCGTCCTTTCCCTTCTCCCGATGAAAGCGATTATGATACTTTCACCTGCGGACATGCGTCTAATTCTATTTCAGCAGCACTTGGCATGGCCGTAGCAGCAGAAGAAAAAGGAGAAAAAGACCGCCATGTGGTTGCTGTAATAGGCGACGGCAGCATGAGTGGAGGACTGGCTTTTGAAGGGTTGAATAACGCCTCTGCAAGTTCCAACAATCTTCTCATTATCCTCAATGATAATGATATGGCCATCGACCGCAGTGTAGGTGGTATGAAGCAATACTTATTCAACCTGACAACCTCGAACCGCTATAACCAACTGCGTTTCAGAATATCCAAGATGTTATTCAAAGTGGGCATTCTCAATGAAGACCGCCGTAAAGCACTCATTCGTTTCGGTAATAGTCTGAAATCGATGGCTGCCCAACAACAGAACATCTTCGAGGGAATGAATATCCGTTATTTCGGTCCCATCAACGGGCATGATGTGAAAAATATCGCCCGTATCCTGCGGGATATCAAAGACATGAAAGGACCGAAAATCCTACATTTACATACGGTCAAAGGAAAAGGATTTGAACCGGCAGAAAAGGCACCGGGTATCTGGCACGCACCGGGTAAGTTTGATCCTGAAACCGGCGAACGCTTTACGGCAGACACTCACAACCTGCCCCCACTCTATCAGGATGTGTTCGGTGAAACCCTTGTGGAACTTGCCGAACAGAACCCACGCATTGTCGGTGTCACTCCCGCCATGCCTACAGGATGCTCTATGAACATGCTGATGAAGGCAATGCCCGACCGTGCCTTTGATGTAGGAATTGCTGAAGGACATGCCGCAACCTTCTCAGGAGGTATGGCAAAAGAGGGAATGCAACCGTTCTGTAATATCTATTCCTCATTTATGCAACGTGCCTATGACAACGTCATTCACGACATAGCTATACTTAAATTACCCGTCGTACTTTGTCTGGATCGTGCCGGGCTGGTAGGCGAAGACGGCCCAACGCACCACGGTGTGTTCGACTTAGCTTATTTCCGCCCCATTCCCAATCTAACGATATCATCACCCATGAACGAGCATGAACTGCGTCGCCTCATGTACACGGCACAGTTGCCGAATAAAGGACCGTTCGTCATCCGCTATCCTCGCGGACGCGGTGTGCTGATAGACTGGAAATGCCCATTGGAAGAAATACCTGTAGGCAAGGGACGCAAACTAAAGGATGGCAAAGACCTTGCTATACTCACCCTTGGTCCGATAGGTAATATTGCCGCAAAAGCCATCGAACAGGCAGAAAAAGAAAAAGACATTTCAATAGCACATTATGATCTGCGTTTCCTTAAGCCACTGGACGAGGAAATGCTGCATGAAATAGGACACTCATTTTCCCGCATCATCACCATTGAAGATGGCATACGGAAAGGCGGCATGGGTAGTGCCGTTCTGGAATTTATGGCTGACAATGGATATACCCCACACGTACAACGTATAGGTGTGCCTGATATATTTATAGAACATGGAACAGTACAGGAGTTGTATCACTTGTGTGGTATGGATGAAAAAGGGATATTAGAAAGCATAATAAAAGAGCGATGAAAATTATTATTGCCGGTGCCGGCGCAGTAGGCACACACTTGGCAAAATTGTTGTCCCGCGAAAAACAGGACATCATATTGATGGACGACAATGAGGAAAGGTTGAGCACTCTCAGTTCTAACTTTGACTTAATGACGGTCACGGCTTCACCTACTTCCATTCAAGGTTTGAAAGAAGTGGGGGCTAAAGAGGCAGATCTCTTTATAGCCGTCACTCCCGACGAGAGCCGTAACATGACCGCATGTATGTTGGCTACCAACCTTGGTGCGAAAAAGACCGTTGCCCGCATTGACAATTACGAATACCTTCTGCCCAAAAATAAAGAATTCTTCAAGAAACTGGGTGTAGATTCATTGATTTACCCGGAAATGCTTGCAGCAAAAGAAATCGTATCTTCCATACGTATGAGTTGGGTACGCCAATGGTGGGAGTTTTGTGGCGGGTCTTTGATACTGATCGGTACCAAAATGCGTGAAAAAGCGGAAATACTGGATATCCCCCTGCACCAACTTGCCGGGACGGATAAACCCTATCACGTAGTGGCCATCAAACGCGGCAACGAGACACTTATTCCGCGTGGTGACGATGTAATTAAACTACATGATATTGTTTATTTCACCACCACCCGCAAATATGTACCCTATATACGCAAGATAGCCGGTAAGGAAGATTATGCCGATGTACGTAACGTAATGATCATGGGTGGAAGCCGCATTGCCGTACGAACCGCACAATATGTACCCGACTATATGCAGGTAAAGATCATAGACAACGACCTGAACCGTTGCAACCGTCTGACGGAGATTCTCGATGATAAAGTTATGATTATCAATGGTGATGGTCGTGATATGGACCTACTGATTGAAGAAGGTCTGAAGAATACGGAAGCTTTCGTAGCACTGACGGACAATTCGGAAACGAATATTCTCTCCTGCCTTGCAGCCAAACGTATGGGCGTCAGCAAAACAGTGGCAGAAGTAGAAAATATAGATTATATAGGCATGGCGGAAAGCCTCGATATCGGTACAGTGATCAATAAGAAGATGATTACTGCCAGTCACATTTATCAAATGATGCTGGATGCTGATGTCAGCAATGTAAAATGTCTTACTTTTGCCAATGCCGACGTTGCAGAATTTACCGTGAAGGCCGATTCTAAAATCACCAAACATCAAGTTAAAGACCTCGGTTTACCAAAGGGAGCTACCATCGGTGGATTAATCCGCCAAGGTGAAGGTGTGGTAGTAACCGGTAATACCCAGATAATACCGGGCGACCACGTAGTAGTGTTCTGCCTGAATATGATGATTAAAAAGATTGAGAAATTCTTTAATTAATTATGAATGATGAATTAGCTGCGCCACACGCTTTGCTACAAAGTCCGTTCATGATTCATAATCTATAATTCATAATTCATAATTTAATTACGTGATTAACTTTAAGATAGTAATACGGATTATCGGTATTCTCCTGTTGCTTGAAACAGTGATGCTGTTAGCCTGTTCCGGCGTTTCGTTCTATTATCAGGACGAAGCATTGGTAGATTTCTGGGTATCGGCAGGTATCACAGCAGGCGCGGGATTGCTTCTGGCAGCCATGGGCAAGGGAGGAGATCGCCAACTAACACGCAGGGACGGATATGTACTCGTCAGCTTTGCGTGGATAGCATTCTCACTTTTCGGCATGCTGCCATTTTATATCAGCGGATATATACCGAGCATCACCAACGCTTTCTTTGAAACAATGTCCGGCTTCAGCAGTACGGGCGCCACCATATTGGATGACATAGAATCACTGCCCCATGGACTTCTCTTCTGGCGCAGTATGACCCAGTGGATAGGCGGTTTGGGAATTATCATGTTTACCATTGCCATCCTTCCGATATTCGGTGTCAGTGGTTTGCAGGTCTTTGCAGCCGAAGCCAGCGGACCGACACACGATAAAGTACATCCACGTATAGGCATTACCGCCAAATGGATTTGGAGTATCTATGCAGGCATCACGTGTATTCTTGTCGCCTTACTGATGCTGGGCGGAATGGATTGGTTCGACAGTGTTTGCCACGCATTTGCCACTACCGGCACAGGTGGTTTCTCCACCAAACAAGCCAGTGTGGCTTATTATCAGTCTCCCTATATTGAATATGTAATATCCATCTTCATGTTTATATCCGGCATCAACTTTACGTTATTGTTATTTTTCGTCAACCGGAAATTCAAGAAAGTTATTCATGATGCTGAGTTGAAATGGTATTTCTGGTCGGTAATACTGTTCACCGGCTTAATCGCTGTCATACTCTTCTATTCCAAGCCCATGGGAATGGAAGATGCCTTCCGTAAATCACTGTTCCAGGTTATCTCGCTGCACACCTCTACCGGTTTTGCTACAGATGACTACATGTTATGGCCCGCTGTAACATGGGGATTACTAACCATTGTTATGCTGATGGGCGCCTGTGCAGGAAGCACGACAGGTGGTCTCAAATGTATCCGCATGGTTATTCTCGGCAAAGTAGCGCGTAATGAATTCAAACATATTCTCCATCCGAATGCAGTGTTACCGGTCAGGATTAACAAACAGGTTATTTCACCTTCCGTACAATCTACCGTACTGGCATTCTGTTTTATATATGCAGTTATCATTATCATCAGTGTACTGATTATGATGGGACTGGGTATCGGTTTTGTAGAATCTGTGGGGTGCGTAGTTTCCAGTATCGGTAATATGGGTCCCGGATTGGGTGAGACAGGTCCTGCCTTCTCATGGAATGCATTGCCTGATGTAGCAAAATGGTTATTATCTTTCCTCATGCTTCTGGGGCGTCTGGAATTATTCACCGTATTGCTGCTTTTTACCCCGGAATTCTGGAGAAGAAGTTGATATAAGGCAAAAAAGTGCTAAAAACAAAGTACTTTGCCATCTCTATATAACAAAATAGCCAATATTTGTTATACATTTGCAGCCGAATGAAAAAAGTAGTTGTATGAGACAGTGCATAAAATACTTCATGATAGTCCTGCTCGGCGTATTATTATACGACGGCGCCGCACAGGCGGCAGGTATATCATGCACTTTCATACGCAATGATGAAGAACGCTGCATCCTATCCCAGGCTCCTACTACTGCCCACAAACAAGATATCCGTAGCATATTATATGACCACTTCTCGTCTATACCTTTATATATGGACAATGTGGACAGTACGCAAGTACCCGGTAACAAAAGTGTCTTGCTGTTGCTGAGTTATTTTCGAATGTGTTGGCTGTCCGATTCTTCGGTCGGTGATTCGCTGTTACATACTTCTTTCTACCCTGTACCCGACCCGCTTTCTTACTATGTATTCGGGCTGAGAAAGATAATCATTTGATAAAAAGTCAGGTAGGCTCTATCGCTTGCCAAAGTCAGTCGAAGGTAATTCAGAGGTATTACTTATTTCGACCAACTATCCTATTATATACATCTAAAAGTTAATTAGATTTATGAACTTTACTTTGTTAGTAGTCGTCTTGCTGACGGCAATTGCTTTCGTGGGTATTGTTATCGCATTGTCAAAAGCGATATCACCCCGTTCGTACAATCCACAGAAGATGGAAGCGTACGAGTGCGGTATCCCTACCCGTGGTAAATCATGGATGCAATTCCGGGTAGGTTACTATCTGTTTGCCATCCTGTTCCTGATGTTTGATGTGGAAACAGTATTCCTGTTCCCATGGGCAGTTATTGCCCGTGACCTGGGAATAGCAGGGTTACTCAGTATCTTATTTTTCTTACTAATCCTTGTATTGGGACTTGCCTATGCATGGCGGAAAGGAGCATTGGAATGGAAATAAAGAAAAAACCCAAAATAAAATCTATTCCGTATGGAGAATTTACGGATAATGAAACGTTGGAGAAACTCGTTCGCGAACTTAATGCCGGAGGCGCAAACGTCGCTCTCGGAGTATTGGACGATTTCATCAACTGGGGACGCAGCAATTCGCTGTGGCCGCTTACGTTTGCAACAAGTTGTTGCGGTATCGAGTTCATGGCACTGGGTGCCGCGCGCTATGACATGGCGCGTTTCGGATTTGAAGTAGCCCGTGCCAGTCCTCGACAGGCAGATATGATTATGGTATGCGGAACCATTACCAATAAGATGGCGCCTGTACTAAAACGCTTGTACGACCAGATGCCGGATCCTAAATATGTGGTTGCTGTAGGTGGATGTGCTGTTAGTGGGGGACCGTTTAAGAAGTCATACCACGTAGTCAATGGGGTAGATAAAATTCTACCGGTGGATGTGTACATTCCCGGATGCCCTCCCCGCCCGGAAGCATTCTACTATGGTATGATGCAATTGCAACGCAAAGTGAAAATTGAAAAATTCTTCGGTGGAGTAAACAGAAAAGAGCCCAAACCGAAAGAGGAGACAGAAAAATAATCAGAATATGGATAATATACGATTTATAAAACCTGCGGACTTACATGCTGAAATGTTCCGTCTGTACCGCGAAGAGCAGATGGACTTCCTAAAGTGCCTTAGCGGTATGGACTGGGGAGAACCCGCCGATGGAGATGCACCGGATGCTCCACGCGGACTGGGTGTTGTCTACCTGCTGGAATCCACCGCTACCGGTAAGCAAGCAGCAGTACGTACTGCTACCTTGGACCGTAAGAATCCTGAATTACCCAGTGTCAGCGACATTTGGAAAGCAGCGGACTTCAATGAACGTGAAGTATATGACTTCTATGGCATTGTCTTCATAGGACACCCTGATATGCGTCGTCTCTACCTGCGTAATGACTGGGTAGGTTACCCGATGCGTAAAGATAACGATCCGGAAAAGGACAACCCATTGCGCATGGACAATGAAGAAACTATCGATACCACTATCGAGTTGAAACTGAACCCGGATGGTACCGTAAGAAATAAAGAGCTGGTGCTCTTTGGTGACGAGGAATACGTTGTGAACATCGGCCCCCAACACCCAGCTACACATGGCGTAATGCGTTTCCGTGTATCACTGGAAGGTGAAACGATCGATAAGATAGATGCTAACTGTGGTTACATCCACCGGGGTATTGAAAAGATGTGCGAAAGCCTTACTTATCCTCAAACCTTGGCATTGACCGACCGCTTGGATTATCTGGGCGCACACCAGAATCGCCATGCCCTGTGTATGTGTATTGAACAGGCAATGGGTATAGAAGTGAGTGACCGTGTGAAGTACATCCGCACCATTATGGATGAATTACAACGTATCGACTCTCACTTGTTGTTCTATTCTTGTCTGGCAATGGACCTCGGTGCCCTTACCGCTTTCTTCTACGGCTTCCGTGATCGTGAAAAAATACTCGACATCTTTGAGGAAACTTGTGGTGGACGCCTCATCATGAACTACAACACCATCGGTGGCGTACAGGCTGACCTGCATCCTAACTTCCAGAAGCGGGTGAAAGAGTTTATCCCCTATCTGCGTGGAATCATCCACGAATATCACCAGGTATTCACCGGCAACATTATCGCACAACAACGTCTGAAAGGCGTAGGAGTGCTGAGCCGTGAAGATGCTATCGCCTTCGGAGCCACAGGCGGCACAGGACGTGCCAGCGGCTGGGCTTGTGATGTGCGCAAGCGCCAACCTTATGGAGTATACGACAAAGTAGATTTCAAAGAAATCGTCTATACCGAAGGAGACTCCTGGGCACGCTACATGGTTCGTATGGATGAAATCATGGAAAGTATGAATATCCTTGAGCAACTCATCGACAACATTCCCGAAGGTCCGTATCAGGAAAAGATGAAACCTATTATCCGCGTACCGGAAGGACAGTATTATGCTGCTGTAGAGGGAAGCCGTGGTGAGTTTGGTGTCTTTCTGGAGAGCCATGGTGACAAAACTCCGTACCGCTTGCATTTCCGTTCAACAGGATTACCATTGGTAAGTACCGTAGACACCATCTGCCGCGGATCGAAGATTGCCGACCTGATAGCTATCGGGGGAACACTGGATTACGTAGTGCCGGATATTGACAGGTAATTAAAGCGATAGAGTGATAAAGTAATAGAGTGATTACGCAAAGTTGCATTCCCCTGTCACCTTATCACCTTACAACCTTATAACATTCATAATATGTTTGACTTTAGTATAGTAACCAACTGGATACACCAGACGCTGACTTCCGTCATGCCGGAAGGTCTGGCAATATTCCTCGAATGTGTAGTGATAGGCGTGTGCATCATCCTGATGTATGCCGTGCTCGCCATCATTCTTATTTATATGGAGCGCAAGATATGCGCTTTCTTCCAATGCCGCCTCGGTCCGAACCGTGTGGGTAAATGGGGTAGCATTCAAGTCATTTGTGACGTATTGAAGATGCTGACCAAAGAGATATTCACCCCCAAGGATGCCGACCGCTTTCTCTATAATCTGGCACCGTTCATGGTGATCATTGCTTCGTTCCTGACCTTCGCATGCCTGCCTATTAATAAAGGTATGGAAGTACTGAACTTCAATGTAGGTGTATTCTTCCTGCTGGCTGCTTCCAGTATAGGCGTATTAGGTATTCTATTGGCAGGATGGGGTTCGAACAATAAGTTCTCACTCATCGGTGCCATGCGAAGCGGTGCACAGATTATCTCGTATGAGTTGTCTGTGGGACTAAGCATACTGACCATGGTAGTACTGATGGGAACCATGCAGTTCTCTGAAATTGTAGAAGGCCAAGCAGATGGATGGTTCATCTTCAAGGGACACATCCCTGCAGTAATTGCATTCGTTATCTATCTGATAGCTGGAAACGCAGAATGTAACCGCGGTCCGTTCGACTTACCGGAAGCAGAAAGTGAATTGACAGCAGGATACCACACCGAATATAGCGGTATGCACTTCGGTTTCTTCTACCTGGCCGAATATCTGAACCTGTTTATTGTAGCCAGCGTAGCTGCCACCATCTTCCTGGGCGGCTGGATGCCATTCCATATCGTAGGACTGGACGGCTTCAATGCTATAATGGATTATATTCCGGGCTTCATCTGGTTCTTTGGTAAAGCTTTCTTTGTAGTATTCCTGCTGATGTGGATTAAGTGGACATTTCCCCGCTTGCGTATCGACCAGATATTGGCACTGGAATGGAAGTACCTGGTACCGATTTCAATGCTGAACCTGATCATCATGGTACTGATTGTTGTATTTAAACTGCACTTCTAGCCGGCGTAGCGTCGGAGCAAAGTTTCCCTTTGGGTAAATTAAATATAAAGAGATAATGAAAGATAAGAACGAAACATACAGTTATTTAGGCGGATTGATGCATGGCATCGGTTCTTTGCTGACAGGTATGAAAACTACCATGACTGTTTTTTGCCGCCGAAAAGTAACGGAACAATATCCGGAAAACCGTGCGACCCTGGAAATGTTCGACCGTTTCCGCGGAACGCTGACCATGCCCCACAATGAGCGGAACGAACATCACTGTATAGCATGTGGACTATGTCAGATAGCATGCCCTAACGACACTATCAAAGTAACCAGTGAAATGATAGAGACTGAGGACGGCAAGAAAAAGAAGATTTTGGCGAAGTATGAATACGATCTCGGTTCATGCATGTTTTGCCAACTTTGCGTTACAGCTTGTCCGCACGGTGCAATTACGTTTGCTACCGACTTTGAACATGCAGTATTCGACCGTACAAAGCTGGTGAAGACGCTTAACCATCCGGGCAGTCGCGTAGAAGAGAAAAAGAAACCCGCTGCTCCCCAAAGTGAAGCAACAAAGTAATTTGAAACTAAGTAATTTGAATTCAAGAATATGGAAATAACCCTTGAAACCGTAGTATTCTACTTTCTGGCAGTGTTCATCACCGTTTGTTCTATTCTTACAGTGACCACACGCCGCATGGTACGCTCGGCAACGTATCTGCTGTTTACGCTTTTCGGCACGGCAGGTATCTACTTCCTGCTAGGTTACACCTTCCTGGGATCAGTACAAATCATGGTTTATGCCGGTGGTATTGTAGTGCTCTATGTCTTCTCCATCCTGCTAACCAGTGGTGAAGGAGACCGTACTATCGACAAATTAAAACGTAGCAAACTGATGGCCGGTCTGGGCGCAACCGTAGGTGGCGCCATCATCGTATTGTTCATCACACTGAAACATAAGTTTATAGTAACCACGGATCTTGCACCGTTGGAAATCAACATCAAGACTATCGGCCATTCTATGTTGAACAGTGACAAATATGGTTATCTGCTTCCTTTCGAGGCAGTCAGCATCTTGTTGCTGGCATGTATCGTAGGTGGCCTAGTAATTGCACGTAAACGATAAAAACAATTGATTATGATACACATGGAATATTATCTGATAGTTTCAGCTATCATGTTTTTCGCCGGTATCTACGGGTTCTTCACCCGCCGCAACACACTGGCCATACTTATCAGCATCGAGTTGATACTGAACGCTACGGATATCAACTTCGCAGTATTCAACCGTTTCCTATTCCCCGACGGACTGGAAGGGTATTTCTTTGCCCTGTTCTCCATTGCCATCTCGGCAGCCGAAACGGCAGTAGCTATCGCGATTATGATCAATATCTATCGTAATATACGAAGCATCCAGGTCGGCAAGCTGGACGAAATGAAGTGGTAACAATTAAATATTAAATATTAGGTATTAATTAGCTGCGCTGTGATGCTGCATAGAATTAATATTTAATATCTAAAACCTAATAATTAGATAAATATGGAATATACAATTCTAATCCTGCTCCTCCCCTTGCTCTCCTTCCTCACGTTGGGGATTGGCGGCAAATGGATGACGCACCGGACGGCAGGCATCATCGGTACCACGGTATTGGCTGTGGTAGCCCTACTGAGTTATGCCACTGCCTGGCAATATTTCTCCGCTCCACGTCTGGCGGATGGTACCTTCGCCACACTTATGCCTTATAATGTGACGTGGCTGCCTTTCACCCCAACGCTGAGTATCGACTTGGGTATCCTGCTCGATCCTATTTCAGTAATGATGCTCATCGTTATCTCTACCGTATCGCTGATGGTACATGTCTACTCTTTCGGCTACATGAAAGGTGAACGTGGATTCCAACGTTATTATGCATTCCTCAGCCTCTTCACCATGTCCATGCTGGGCTTGGTAGTGGCTACCAATATCTTCCAGATGTATCTGTTCTGGGAGTTGGTGGGTGTTTCGTCTTATCTGCTTATCGGTTTCTATTATACGAAGCCATCTGCTGTTGCTGCAAGCAAAAAGGCGTTTATTGTCACCCGTTTTGCCGACCTGGGTTTCCTGATCGGTATCCTCGTTTACGGTTATTATGCCGGAACCTATACTTTCCAGCCCAGTGAAATGGCATTACTGAAAGGCGGTGCAACAATGATACCTCTGGCACTGGGACTTATGTTTATCGGTGGCGCCGGTAAGAGTGCAATGTTCCCATTGCATATCTGGCTGCCGGATGCTATGGAAGGCCCGACACCTGTCAGTGCATTGATCCATGCAGCAACGATGGTAGTAGCCGGAGTTTATCTTGTGGCACGAATGTTCCCGTTGTTCATCGGTTATGCACCGGATGTGCTGCACCTGGTAGCTTACGTCGGAGCATTCACTGCATTCTACGCCGCTTCGGTAGCTTGTGTGCAGAGTGATATCAAGCGTGTATTAGCATTCTCTACTATTTCACAAATTGGTTTTATGATGGTGGCACTGGGAGTTTGTACTTCTGCCGATCCACATCACGGTGGCCTGGGTTACATGGCAGGAATGTTCCATCTGTTTACACACGCCATGTTCAAGGCATTGCTCTTCCTCGGTGCAGGTAGCATCATCCATGCAGTACACAGCAATGAAATGTCTGCTATGGGTGGGTTACGCAAATATATGCCTGTAACACATATCACATTCCTAATTGCATGTCTTGCCATCGCAGGTATCCCTCCGTTCTCCGGATTCTTCTCTAAAGACGAAATACTGACTGCATGCTTCCAGTTCAGTCCTGCTATGGGTTGGATTATGACAGCAATTGCTGCTATGACGGCATTCTATATGTTCCGCCTCTACTATGGTATCTTCTGGGGGGGCGTAGCGCCCCGGCAAGAGTCGCCGAGCGATGAAAGCCACACGCCGCATGGAAACTTGGCTGGGGTGCCTCACCCTCACGAAAGCCCGCTGGCTATGACTATTCCGTTGATGTTCCTTGCTGTTGTAACCATTGTGGCAGGTTTCATCCCCTTCGGTAAGTTCATCAGCTCCAACGGTACAGCTTACGAAATACATCTCGATTGGACAGTAGCAGGCACCAGCATCGCCATAGCTGTTATCTCCATTGCGATTGCTACAGCTATGTATGCACGGGCCAAACAACCCGTTGCCAATGCTCTTGCCCGCCGCTTCCGCGGATTATGGACAGCCGCTTATCACCGATTCTATATCGATGAAGTATATCAGTTTATCACTCACAAGATTATTTTCGGTTGCATCTCCCGTCCCATTGCTTGGTTCGATCGCCATGTAATAGATGGCTTCTTCAACTTCCTTGCCTGGAGTGCCAATGCCACCAGTGATGAGATACGCGGTTTGCAAAGCGGACAGATCCAGCAATACACTTACGTATTCCTGTTGGGCACGCTGGCGCTGATATTGCTATTGCTGCTATAGTAGAGAAATGTTAATCGTAATTCGTAAATAGTAAATAGTAAAACGTAATATAAAGATGAACATATTAAGTATTTTTGTTCTCATCCCTCTGTTGATGTTGCTTGGTCTCTGGCTAAGTCGTAACATCAAGCAGATACGCACGGTGATGGTCGTAGGTGCATCAGCATTGGTGCTGGCTGCCGTAAGCCTGACCATTGCTTACCTGCAAGCCCGTGCCGCCGGAGACACTGCCGAAATGCTGTTCCGTGCAGATGTACCTTGGTATCCGGCACTCAATATACATTACTCCGTGGGAGTAGACGGCATTTCAGTAGCCATGTTGCTGCTTTCTGCCATCATTGTCTTCACCGGTACTTTCGCCTCCTGGCGTCTGCAACCGCTGACAAAAGAGTATTTCCTCTGGTTCACCCTGCTTTCCCTGGGTGTGTTCGGCTTCTTCATTTCTACAGACTTGTTCACCATGTTCATGTTCTATGAGGTAGCGCTCATTCCTATGTACCTGCTCATCGGTGTATGGGGCAGTGGACGAAAGGAATACTCTGCCATGAAACTGACATTGATGTTAATGGGTGGTTCTGCATTCTTGCTGATTGGTATCCTGGGGATCTACTTCGGTTCCGGTGCCACCAGTATGAACTTGCTGGAGATTGCACAACTGCACAATATTCCAATTGAACAACAACGCATCTGGTTCCCGCTCACCTTCCTCGGTTTCGGTGTACTCGGTGCATTATTCCCGTTCCATACATGGAGCCCCGACGGTCACGCCTCTGCGCCTACGGCTGTAAGTATGCTCCATGCAGGTGTGTTGATGAAACTTGGAGGTTATGGTTGCTTCCGTATCGCCATGTATCTGATGCCTGAAGCTGCCCAGGAACTTGGCTGGATCTTCCTGATCCTGACTGGTATATCTGTAGTTTACGGTGCTTTCTCTGCTTGTGTACAGACCGATTTGAAGTATATCAACGCATATTCTTCCGTGTCTCACTGCGGTCTCGTACTCTTCGCTATCCTGATGATGAACCAGACTGCTTGTACCGGTGCTGTCCTGCAAATGCTCAGCCACGGATTGATGACTGCCCTGTTCTTTGCCCTTATCGGTATGATATACGGCCGCACTCATACCCGTGACGTACGCGAGCTCTCCGGTTTGATGAAGATTATGCCTTTCCTGGCTGTCTGCTATGTAATTGCCGGACTTGCTAACCTCGGACTTCCGGGACTCAGCGGTTTCGTTGCCGAAATGACCATCTTCAATGGTGCATTCCAGCATGTGGATGTCTTCCACCGTACATGGACGATTATTGCCTGCACCAGTATCGTAATCACTGCAGTCTATATCCTTAGGCTCGTTGGCAAGATTCTCTATGGCACTTGTACTAACAAGCATCACCTGACATTAACCGACGCTACCTGGGATGAACGCACCGCCGTTATCATACTCATCGTTTGCGTTGCAGGTCTCGGTCTTGCTCCGTTATGGATCAGCAATATGATTGGAGACAGTGTGCTACCGGTAGTCAGCGCATTTTAATGAAGAACTAATAATGAATAATGAAGAATTACCGCACGGCATCATAACACAGCCAAATTCTTCATTCTTAATTCTTAATTATTAATTTAATAGATATGGATTATTCCCAATTCCTCATTCTCAAAGAAGAGCTTTCGCTGATAGCGGTCATCGTTATCCTCTTCGTAGCCGACCTTTTTATGAGCCCTGATGCACATAAAAAGGATGGTAACCCACGACTCAACACCATGTTGCCCGTCGTGTTGCTCACGATACACACGCTGATTACGATCATACCCGGTCCGGCTGCCGATGCTTTCGGTGGTATGTACCATAATGCGCCGATACAAAGTATTGTGAAATCTATACTCAGTGTCGGTACGCTTATCGTCTTCCTGATGGCACACGAGTGGCTGAAACTTCCGGATACGGTAATCAAACAAGGTGAATTCTATATGTTGACACTCTGCACGCTGTTGGGTATGTATTTCATGATTTCTGCAGGACACTTCCTGATGTTCTTCATCGGGTTGGAAACAGCAAGTATCCCAATGGCTGCGCTGGTTGCTTTTGATAAGTATCGCCACCACTCTGCTGAAGCCGGTGCCAAATACATTCTTACCGCACTCTTCTCAAGCGGACTGTTGCTATATGGTATTTCGCTTATTTACGGTACGGTGGGTACCCTTTACTTTGATGATGTTCCGGCTCATCTAAACGGTAACGCCTTGCAGATAATGGCATTCGTATTCTTCTTCTCCGGTATGGGATTCAAGCTCTCGCTCGTTCCCTTCCACCTCTGGACAGCCGACGTATATGAAGGTGCTCCGAGTGTGGTAACTGCTTACCTGAGTGTAATCTCCAAAGGATCAGCAGCTTTCGTGCTGCTGACAATTCTGATCAAGACGTTTGCTCCGATGATAGATCAGTGGCAGGAAGTACTTTACTGGGTTATCATAGCCTCTATCACCCTTGCCAACCTCTTTGCACTGCGCCAGGAAAACCTGAAACGCCTGATGGCATTCTCCAGTATCTCGCAAGCAGGTTACATTATGTTGGGTGTCATTGCCGGTACACAACAAGGTATGGCATCATTGGTATATTACGTACTTATTTATATGTTTGCCAACCTCTCTGTATTTGCAGTAATCACGATTATCGCTTTGCGTGCCCACCGATTCACACTCGAAGAGTATAACGGACTGTACAGTACCAATCCCAAGCTGGCGTTCCTTATGACGCTCGCTCTGTTCTCACTGGCAGGTATTCCTCCGTTTGCAGGCTTCTTCTCGAAGTTCTTTATCTTTGCAGCAGCTTTCCAGGGTGGTTTCCATTTGCTGGTATTTATTGCACTGGTAAACACAATTATCTCACTCTATTACTATCTGAAGATTGTAAAATCTATGTATATCAACAAGAGTGATGAGCCTATCGCCACTTTCCGTAGCGATAATTATACGCGTGCAAGCCTTATCATCTGTACGCTCGGTATTATTGTATTGAGCCTTGCAAGCGTGGTTTATCAATCCATCGACAAGTTCTCGTTCGGACTGAATTAGTTACGAGCTACAAGCTACGAGTGCCTTGCGGTGTGATAGCGCAGCCACTCGTAGCTTGTAGCTCGTAACTTTTGTAGCTCGTAACTGATATTATTCCAGCGGCAGGATAAACCAGAATGTCGAACCTTTGCCTAACTCACTGTTTACTCCAATGGTACCTCCTAACTGTTCGATGATGCTTTTACTGATAGAAAGCCCCAGTCCTGTGCCCTGTACAAAAGAGTTCAGCTTAATGAAGCGGTCGAATATCTTACGACAAGCTTCGGGAGCAATACCAATGCCAGTGTCTGTCACATATACCCGCAAATGCTTGTCGTCCGGCTTATCGTATCCGATCCGAATGCTGCCCGTGGTAGTGAATTTAATGGCATTATTTATAAAGTTGGAAACCACCTGGTGCAAGCGGTTAGGATCGCTGACGATGACGCATTGCGGCAAGGTTGGCTCAAAAATAAGTTCCACTCCCGGTTTCACTCTCAACTGCATGGAGCGTACAAGATCTCCGCACAAAGTATTAATGTCGAAATCTCTGAACTTAAAATCAAAAGTTCCCGCCTCTATCTTCGACAGATCCAGAATATCTGAAATCAGTTGGAGCAACAATTCATTATTCTCTTCCACCATTTTGGCGTATTCCAGCTTTTCTTCCGGATCTTCCGTCTCCACTAATAAGCTTGAGAAACCGACAATGGCATTCAACGGTGTACGTATCTCATGACTCATATTTGCCAGGAAAGCACTCTTCAGGCGGTCTGCCTCTTCAGCTTTCTCTTTGGCTTCAATCAGCTTTTGTTCCGTTTCCTTCAACTCGGTGATATCATAGTTGACACCGATTAATTCAATCAGTCCATTTGCTGGGTCATAGCGGTTGAGTACCACATTCATGCGTACCCAGTTCCATTGATTCAATGTTCCGGGTTTGAGCACACGCATCTCACTTTTGAAACTCGTAGCTTCCCCTCGTTTAGCCTTCTCGAAGAAAGCCAATACACGTACCCTGTCTTGCGGGTGCATTTTATTATAAATTCCTACCACTTCAACCAATGGCGTATCTTCATCTTCACCCATATTCTTATACCATTGCTTGATGGCATATCCATTACGGGTAAGCAGATTCAGTTTGGCATAACCTACCTTGGCATATTCTGAAATCAGCAAGAAGAAGTTCTCAAAATCACGTATCCGGTTGATGGAACTGATACGTTCCGTATTATCTATATTGATAAGCACAAAGCCATTGTTATCGCCTTGGTTATCGTATATCTTACTTACTTTGGTATAAAGTTCTATTCCACCTTTCTTTTCCGATTCATAATAATCGCTCACATTAGAAAATTCATAGTCCTGCGAAAAGTCAAATTCATCTTCTATCTTCACTCTTTCGCGGATATCAGACGGCACATTCGGATTCTCATAGAAATTCACTCCAAGCGTACTTGATTTGTCTTTGACCCCGAATATCTCCATATCTTTATTATTAAGATCTATCAGTATCCCATCCTTATTATAAATCTCCACACCGACAGGGATGTTAGAAAAGAGATTTCGCAATAGTTTCTCACTGTGATCCAAAGCCATATACGTACGGCGCATCTCAGTGACATCCATATAGAGACAAACCAACTCATCCGGTTCGGGAGAATAAATAATGCAATGACAAGTCCTCTTTGACTCTTCAAAATATTCGTCCAATTCCCTGTACAAGCCATGCTTGTGTATATCTGCAAGAATCAGAAGTTTGGTTGACAGTTTGTCTGAGGAATAGATTTCCGAAGCAAAACGCCCTTTGTATCTCTCTAAAGGTGAACCGCACAAATCCGCACTAAACTGATTAGCATCTGTGATAAGATAGTCATAAGGTTCTCCTTCTTCGTCGCAAAGAATGGAAAGGCGTACATATCCCATAGGCATATGCTTATAAAGATTGCTCAGGAAATTACGTTCACGGTCGGCCTCATCTCTGGCAAGGCGCAGACTGATACAAATATTAATGATGTCAGCCAAAGAGGAAAACCATTGATAATCTTCATTCGTCCATTTATAGTATCTGTCTACCAAATCAATACCGATATATCCCCACACCCGTTCGGTATTCCGAAGAGGAACCACCATGAGTGACTTTATATTCTGCACAGCAAGTATCTCAGATTCCTGACGGGCCACCCGGGGCAAATCCGATAAAGTATTCAACAGGATAGGCTTGCCCGCCAACATTTGTTTAAGCCACCACTCCATACCATTGGTCGGAATCTGTTGCAACATATCTATTTCAGGGCTGACCCCGTCAGCCACTACCTCGTAAGTACAACTCTGGGTACGATAACCGGCATCATATTCTACTATATAGACACGTCCTCCATGAAAGAGTTCAAGGACATCTTTCAATACTCCCGAAATAACCTCACTCAGATTCTTGTCCTTCAGAAAATTACGTAAGGACTGGGACACAGAATGCTGTCGAAACAACAATTCATTAAACTGTTTCAGAATACCACCGGATTGTTCGTCCGCAGGGATATCAACCAATTGAAGGATACCAAATGCCTTTGGATGTCCATCTTCTGTCAGCCACTTTTCACCCAGACGGGAACGAACCCACACAATGCCTTGTGAAGAGTAGATAGGAAAAGTTTGCTCATATACCTCGATTTCTTCTATCGAAAGGAATTCACGTGTAATGCGGCAACGGTAATCTTCACGAATCAATTGACCGAACTGGCGGAAAGTCAGCGTGTCTCCCTCCAAGCCTAACAAATTACAAACATACTCGGAACAAAGATATTCCCCGATAGTGAAGTCTGCTTCCCACCAGCCTATTTGTCCAACAGATGAAAGGAGCTGAAAACGTTTTGCCTCATGTGATCGATTGCCACTCATACGATTTGTGCTTTTAATATTCTGAATAGCGCAAAGATAATGCTTACTTATTAATTTCTGTCCTATTCCTACTAACAAAAAAAGAAAGTTTAGAACGTTATAGGCTATGAACTGAATAGGTCCGCTTTATCCGTGGTGTCACCAAATTGTAACCTAATTGAGAATCAATTGTATGACATGTGTATTACGGTTGTAATTCCGTTGCCGCATCTTTGCACCGGAAACAAGAAACAATAAAAGATGAGCATGAAACTGGATTTAGGAAAAGTATTTTTCTTCATTTTATTACTGGTACTTTCCACCATGACCGCCCTGGCTGGAAACATCAAAGGGACCGTCCTCGACAAGCAGACGAAAGAGCCGTTGACCGGAGCTACCATACAGATAACCGGGACAGCGCAGGGGGCAGTAGCCGACATCGACGGTAACTATACGCTGAATGTAAAAGACGGTACATACACCATAGCCGTGAGATATATAGGATACAAAGACATCCTGCTCAACAGTGTAAAAGTTAAGGCCGAAACTGTGCTGAACTTTGAGATGGAGAGTGATGCACAAACGTTAGGCGAAGTCTCCGTCACTGCACAAGCCAAACGGAATAACGAGGTGGCACTCATACAGGAACAACGCCGCAGCCTCGTAGTACAGAGCGGGGTTTCCGCCCAACAAATAGCTAAAACCCAGGACAGCAATGCCTCGGAAGTCATCCGTCGCGTACCCGGCATCAGCATCATCGACGAAAAGTTTGTAATGGTGCGCGGCCTGTCGCAGCGGTACAATAATGTATGGATGAACGGGAGTGCCGTGCCCAGTTCGGAAGCCGATTCACGCGCCTTTTCATTCGACATCATCCCCAGTTCACAACTGGATAATATGGTAATCGTAAAAAGCCCCGCCCCGGAATATCCCGCAGACTTCACGGGTGGATTCATCCTGATAAATACCAAAGATATGCCCGGCGAAAACAGCTTCAACATATCAGTAGGAGGAGCTATCAATGACCAGACGCACTTCAAAGACTTTCGTAAAGCCAAGGGTAGCAGCATGGACCGGCTCGGCTTCGGAAACGGTTTCCGTAGCCTGGATGCCGGTATGAAAGGCACACTGAACATGTATCCCGGATATGAAACCGGAAACACAGCTCGCATAGATGTATTAAACAATGGTTTCAACAACGACTGGACACTGAAAACCATCAAACCCGTAGGGGACTTAAAATTGAATATGGCATACAACCGCAAGTGGGAAACCGAAAGCGGACGTACCATCGGTATGCTGGCTGCTGTGAATTACAGCAACTCCTATAAGACTTATCTCGATATGGAAAACTCTCTCTATGGCCCTTATGATACCAACAATGACAAATACGTCTATCTGCGGAAAGCAACGGACAACCAGTACAGCAATGATGTCCGCCTCGGTGCCCTGCTGAACCTCACCTTCCAGCCACGCAACAGCAACCATCGCTATGAGTTCAAGAATATCTTCAACCAGATATCCAAAGACCGCTACTCGGAACGTACAGGTTTCAACGCACAACCGGACAACATCAACAACATGGAGTATTACTACTCCAGCCGTACCACTTACAACACCCAGTTCACAGGCAGGCACAACTTTGATGACAGTCGTTTCGACTGGAGTGTGGGTTATGCTTACGCCAACCGTAACCTGCCGGACCGTCGCCTCATTGAACGTACCGACCGCACCAATGAAACCATGGGTATTTACCGTATCAGCCGTGAATTCACCAAACTGGACGAACACATCGGCTCAGCAAATATAAATTATCGCCAGGATTTCCAGTTCGGTGACATCGCCCCTACTTTGAAAGCCGGTGCTTATGGCGAGTACCGTACACGTACCTACAACACCCGCCAGTTCCAGTACGGCTGGCAACCGAATAACAGCCTGCCTAAGGGATTCCAGTTTGACAATGATGTGGCAAACAATATATTGATAGACTCCAACTATGGAATTGACAAACTCTACATGCAGGAAGAAGTGAACTACATGAATAACTATGAGGGCAAAAACACGCAATTGTCCGGTTATGTCGGCATCAACGTTCCGATAGGTTCCTTCAACTTCTACGCCGGAGCACGCTATGAATATGCCCGTCAGGAACTGATCATGAATACCCGCTCGTATGAAGAAAGCCTGCAAAGTACTTTCTATGACTATAAAGACCTGTTCCCTTCCGTCAATGCCACTTACAAACTGAGTGAAAAGCATCAGTTCCGCCTGGCTTACGGTAAATCGGTAAACCGTCCTGAATTTCGTGAACTGTCCACTTCCGTCTATTATGATTTCGATCTGGGAAGCAGTGTCATGGGTAATTCATCCCTGCAGGCAGCTTACATACAGAACGTAGACTTGCGCTACGAATGGTATCCCAGCAATGGTGAGCAAGTTTCCATTGCCCTGTTCTACAAACACTTCGAAAATCCTATTGAATGGACCTACACCATGTCGGGAGGAACTGATCCGGTCTACTCTTACGTCAACGCCAAAGGTGCCAACAACTACGGTATAGAAGTAGATATCCGCAAGAATCTCGACTTCATCGGTATGCGTAATTTCAGTTTCTCATTCAATGGCGCATGGATCAAGAGCAAAGTGCAGTTTAAAGAAGGTGGCAATAATATAGACCGTCCCATGCAGGGGCAATCGCCTTACCTCATCAACACGGGTCTCTTCTATAACAATCCGGATAAGGGATGGAACGCCGCCGTACTCTACAACCGTATCGGAAAACGTATCATCGGCGTAGGCAACCGCTACGGCAGTTCTTCCGAAGGTGATGCACGCAACATACCAAACTCTTACGAAATGCCGCGCAACAGCATCGACCTTTCGGCAAGCAAAAAGTTTGGCAAACTGGAAATTAAAGCTACCGTACGTGACTTGCTGGCCGAACGCTACTACTTCAAACAGTTTGAAGACGTCACCGTAAACGGACAAGCCCGCACCATTGAAGAGGTGACCCGCAGTTATAAACCGGGAAGAAGCTACAACCTGGCCATAGCCTATAGCTTCTGATATTTCACCCTTTCAGTTTATAAAATACTAACAAAACCTGAACATAAAGAAGTTTAATTCCCAAATTAAGAAAAGTATGAAAATGAAAATTAAGAAGTTTGGCTGGATCATTATGATGTGTACAGCCATTGCAATTGGAAATGTGATGTCTTCCTGTTCTGACGACACCAATGGAGAGAATGGCGGGAACGGAGGAAATGGAAGTACAGACCCCGAAGTGACTTATGATGGTACAACAGCCTACAGCAAAGGTGTACTGTTCAATAATGGAACAGAACTGGGCAATGGCGATCAACACTTCGTATTCACCGGCGATGTAACTCTGGAAAAAGGAACCTATCTGCTGAAAGGCTGGGTATACGTAGCCGATGGCGCTAAACTGAGGATTCCCGCAGGCACTATTATCAAGGGTGACAAACAGACAATGGCGAGTCTTATTATAGAACCGGGTGGATATGTAGAAATGAAAGGAACCAAGGAAGCCCCTATTGTCATGACTTCCGAGGAAGCTCCCGGACAGCGCAGACCGGGTGACTGGGGTGGTCTAATCATTTGCGGTAAAGCCAAAAACAACCAGGGTACACAGCAAATAGAAGGCGGACCGCGCACCATACACGGAGGCAGCAACGATGCCGACAATTCCGGTATCTTCCAGTATATCCGTGTGGAGTTTGCAGGTTATCCCTTTGAAACAGACAAAGAGATCAACGGCATTACATTCGGCTCCGTGGGTAGCGGTACCACCATCGACCACTTACAGGTATCGTACTCTAACGACGACTCTTTCGAATGGTTCGGCGGCGCAGTAAACTGCAAATACCTGGTAGCTTATAAAGGCTGGGACGATGAATTCGATACGGACAACGGCTTCAGCGGAACTGTACAATACTGCCTGTCTATCCGTGACCCGCGCATTGCCGACACCTCGCAATCCAATGGTTTCGAAAGCGATAACAACGGAACAGGTGCAGACATCGCTCCATTCACAACTGCAACATTTAAGAATGTAACGTTCATCGGCCCGATGGCTGCCAAGAACACTGATTTCCTGAACACTTCCGAATACATCACTGCCGGTGACATGTACCCGGATAATAAATCCAAGCTGGGTCTGTTCCAATCCGCCATACAGATACGTCGCAGCAGTAAGCTGAGCTGCGAAAATACATTGGCAGTAGGTTATCCTATCGGTCTGATTGTGGATGGCGAAAAAGGAAACACGGTTCAATATTCTAAAAACGGTGATTTCCATCTGAAGAATATCATCTTTGCCGGTATGGGTGTAGTTGGCTCGGACAATAATAAGAAATACGAAGATTATCTCTACAACAGAGAAACCGGAACGTATGATGAAAGCCAAGTTTCTTATTCACACACTTTCTTCAAGAGTGAGGCTTCGAACAAAGTAATGACTGAGGCTGAACTGGGATTGGCTGACCCGATGAATACCGGTCAGAATTACTGCCCAGCTACGGCTATCATGGGAACTGACGGAAACTATATCGGTGCTTTCCGCGACACGAATGATAATTGGCTGGAAGGCTGGACGAACTTCGACCCACAAAACACAGTATATTAATCACTCATTGAAATACACACGCCGAAGCTAAGCTTCTACAAAAGCAACGCCGGACAAGTTCAAAAGAACTGCCCGGCGTTAATTTATTCTCACCTTAGCAAGAATAGATTCTCACCCCATTGAGAATATATTCTCATCATATTGAGTATTTTTTCTCATCGTAATGAGAATACACTCTCAACATAGCGAGAAAACTGAGAATTCAAGAGCCTTTCGTCTCAACTAAGCCTTTCACGGAAATCTTCACCGGACGGTGACTGGAATACGTGCAGATCAAACTCTGAAATAATAGCCAGCAGATGGTCGAAAACGTCGGACTGCAAGTCCTCGTATGGTATCCAGGATGTGGTTGCAGAAAAGAAATACAGTTCCAACGGTATACCGTGATCGGTAGGTTGAAGCTGACGCACCATACAGGTCATATCATGATTTACACCCGGATGGCTCTTCAAGTAGCAATTCAGGTAAGCACGGAAGACACCGAGATTCGTCTGGCGACGACCGTTCACAAGGATGGAGTTGTCGATATGATGCTCTTCATTATACTCCTTTATCACTTGTTCCGTCTGTTCAACGTAGTTTGCCAAGAGCTGTATCTTGCGATACTTTGCCAACATTTCGGGAGTACAGAACCGTACACTGTTCATATCGATATTGATAGAACGCTTGATGCGGCGTCCGCCGCTCTCCTGCATACCACGCCAGTTCTGGAAAGAGTCGCTTACAAGCAGGTAAGGAGGAATGGTAGTGATGGTCTTGTCAAAATTGCGCACCTTCACCGTGTTCAATGATACTTCTATTACGTCACCATCCGCTCCATACTTAGGCATGGTGATCCAGTCTCCCACCTTCAGCATATTGTTGGCAGAAAGTTGCACACCGGAAACAAAGCCCATGATACTGTCTTTGAACACTAACATCAACACGGCAGCCGAAGCTCCCAGACCGGTGAGCAATACACCGGGTGAACGGTCAATCAGTATGCTGACAACGATGATACCCCCGACAAAATAAAGAATGACTTGCACTGTCTGCAAAAGTCCCTTCAAAGGGCGGTCGCGAAACTGTTCCTTCTCGCTATATACGGTATAAACCGCAGTAAGCAAAGCGCTGATAAAGCTAAGAAACATTATAATAATAAAGATGAGGCAGAAACGCATAATAAGCGCCAACGTCGCCGATCCCGCATCGGAAAAAGCCAGGGGCAGCAGGATATAAATAAGAATAGGTGCCACCATGCGGCTAAGGTGCACCATCACCTTCCGGTCGAAAACAATGTCGTCCCAGGTAGCTTTTGTTTGTTTTACCAAACGCGAAACTACTTTCAGCAAGATCTTCCGGCAAATGGAATCTGCTAGATAAGCCACCAAGAGAACTCCCAGAAATGCTATAAATTGATCTAACTGGTCGGCCAATGACTGGCTGAAACCTAAAGTCTGAAGTCCTTCGTTAATTTGTTGTACAATGCTCATGATACTAAGAATTAATTTTGGGGTTAATGGTTAGTAATTATCGCTCCCTGTTCAGAAAGTCTCCTATATCTTCTTTTAACCACTGATACAAGTAAAGGTTCTTGTATCCGCTGTTCTTTTTCAACATCAGGCTGACGTTGGTCTGGCTATTCTCATAGCTGGTCAGTTCGTTATGGAATTGTTCGTTGTGAGCAGCCAGACGTTTAATTTCCTGTTCGCGCTCACGACGCAATACGGTACATACGGGGATAAGAAGTTTCATCACAACACCGTCCATGAGGTGATGTCCCTGTATATATAGGTAAGTTGTATCAGGATTCAATCCCAGTCTCTCCAACTCCACGCCTAAAGCCTCCACTGCCTTTATATTTCGCGAAAATCGCCTGCGCATCTCAGAAAGTTTCTTATCAACGGCACGCTGCACAGGATCTAACGTCCGTTCGGGATGATGCACATTAACTTCCTGCAAGCGGGTGCAGGCATTGAAATCGTACATCGGGAAAGTATATGTATCCCGTTGACAATAGAACCAGACGTTCCACAGAAAGAGCGGATAAATAATCTGCGAATAGCGTTTCAGGAAAGCAGGAAAGTCTATCAGCATACGGTCGTTCAACGTAGCCTGTACACAAACTTCATGCAAGCTTTCAGCATAGCAATGGAAATTCTCGATGGCATAGGCGTACGTCTGGAATATGTAGGGGCTACTGTTTATCTTATGTGAAACGTTCGTTTTGCCTTGCAGCAGAAAGTCGTAGTCACTGTCCACACAGGCTATCAGACTCTTGCCCAATTCAGTAGTGTTCAGCGTATTCATCAGCACCATCTTCTTACCTTTGGCAAGAGAAGTGGCCGAAGGCAGCATCACCTGGAAATAGTAATCATCCGTCTCGAACTCTGCCAACAATGTGCGCCAGAAAGCTACATCATCGTAACTTTCCACATATGCCACAATACGACGACGCGCCTTCTTGGGATAGAGTTTGTTAGCGGCATTGAAATAGGCGGAGGTGAGATTATGTTTTAAAGAAGTAGCCATGGGTATATTATCACTTTATCACTCTACCTTTATTATTCTCGAAATATCGCTCACTTCCGTCACTGCATCCAGCCAGCCTTCCATGATGACAGCTGGAGAATGGGTAGTGAGTATCAGTTGCACATTGGGATTCAGTTCACGTATCATGCTGATAAGTTTCTGCTGCCACTCGATGTGAAGGGAAGCCTCGGGCTCGTCCATAAAGAGAACACAATGGGCATTATCACGCACCAGCACGGTAAGCAGGATAATCAGCATCTGCTTTTCACCGGAAGAAAGTTTATAGGGCAACAGGCGTTCACCGTCCTGATAGAAAATGATTTCATTGCTTCGGCGATCTATGCTTTTGCGGGTATAACTGAACAACTGGTCCATCAGGTCCTGAAACTTTCGCTTGGGCAAAGAGAGGGAAGCAGCTTGCGAACGTTGTTCCTCATCGCCTGAAAGAAGCTCGATCATCTTGTTGCCAATGTTAACCTGATAGTCAAGATAACGGCGTTGCAAAAGATAGAGTTGCCAGTCGAGTTCGGATTTGACGTTCGGATCAGCCATGCGGGCGGTAAAGTCGCCCATTATCAAAGGACGGTCATAGCTGCGGATTACGTCATAAGGGATATACGTGGCATCCGGACGATCGAACGTAATACGTACTCCTTCTATCTCACCATTCTTTATCTCACCCGAAAGCTCTTCCAGATAGTGAACAGAACGGTTAAGGATCGTAGTCTTCCCTACTCCATTGATACCGGAAAGGATATTCACATCGGGACGCAAATCCCAGGCTATGTTAAAGCGATCCCACAACCTGTGTATCTCGATACGTTGGATATAATTGGCTTGTTCTTCCATAGTTTTTGCTTTTAATCAAAGCAAATATACAGGATTATTTTTTAGTTTCCCAAAATAGTTGTTCTTTTGCAGCCTCAAAAACAAAAAGAGTATGAACAAGAATGTACAAGGGCATATATTCGCCCTGACTGCCAACATTTTATGGGGTCTTATGGCTCCTATCGGCAAATCCGCACTTATGGAGTTCTCAGCTTTATCGGTGACCACATTCCGAATGGTGGGTGCGGCAGCTTGTTTCTGGCTGTTGTCCGCATTTTGTAAATATGAGCATGTGGACCACCGCGATATGCTGAAGATATTCTTTGCTTCGCTCTTTGCACTGGTATTCAATCAAGGGGTATATATTTTCGGTCTTTCAATGACTTCACCCATCGATGCCTCTATTGTGACAACCACACTTCCCATTGTGACTATGATTATTGCGGCTATCTATCTGAAAGAGCCTATCACGAATCTGAAAGTACTGGGTATCTTCGTGGGAGCTATGGGAGCACTGACACTTATTTTAAGTAGTCAGACTGCAGGCAGTGGCAACGGCAGCATCATCGGAGATTTACTTTGTCTGGTAGCACAAATCAGTTTCTCTATTTATCTGACTGTATTCAAGGGCTTATCGCAGAAATATTCTCCCATCACGCTGAATAAGTGGATGTTTATATATGCATCTATGTGTTATATCCCATTCTCTTATCAGGATGTGGCAGGTATCCAGTGGGCAGAGGTATCCACTGCAGCATACGTACAAATAGGTTATGTGGTAATAGGCGGTAGTTTTCTTGCTTATATCTTCATCATGACTGCGCAAAGACTATTGCGCCCCACAGTGGTGAGTATGTACAACTATATGCAACCCATCGTAGCTTCTATCGCTGCCATTATCATGGGCTTGGGAGTATTCGGCTGGGAAAAGGGAATAGCTATTGCCTTAGTATTCCTCGGCGTATATATTGTGACGAAGAGTAAGTCGAAGGCAGACTTTGAGAAGGAGGGGAAAGAAGTGTGAGATAGTTACAAATTACAAGCTACGAGCTACAAGTGGCTGCGCTATCACACCGCAAGGCACTTGTAGCTCGTAACTTGTAGCTATTCTACCCCTTTCTCATCTCACTAAAGTATGTATCAAGTAAAGTTTTTGCAGCAACAAATGAAGTGAGCTTACCTTGCAATACTTGCTGTTCCTTATCACCCAGCATAGCTTCTATAACCGGATTATGATAGAAACTATCACGCAGGCGCTCGTTAATACTTTCGTACATCCAGTATTTACTTTGTTCATTACGGCGGTAATCAAAGTAGCCGTTGTCCTTCACAAAAGCAACGTAATCGTAAATCATATCCCAGATTTCTTTCACTCCCAAGTTATAGAAGCCGGAATAGGTCATTACCTGTGGCGTCCATCCTGATTCAGGAGCAGGGAACAAATGCAGAGCATTACGGAACTGAGTTGCAGCCAGCTTAGCACGCTCCAGATTATCACCATCGGCTTTGTTGATAACAATACCGTCGGCCATTTCCATAATACCCCGTTTGATGCCTTGCAATTCATCGCCCGTACCAGCTAACTGAATAAGCAGGAAGAAATCGACCATAGAATGTACAGCTGTTTCACTCTGTCCTACACCTACTGTTTCTACAAATATCTTATCGAAACCGGCAGCCTCACAAAGAATAATCGTCTCACGCGTTTTACGGGCTACTCCCCCCAAAGACCCTGCCGATGGACTGGGACGAATAAAAGATGCAGGATGAACGGAAAGTTGCTCCATACGTGTCTTATCACCCAGAATACTACCTTTACTACGCTCACTACTGGGGTCGATAGCAAGCACCGCCAGCTTACCTGCATATTTTTCCAATACATGCAGACCAAATACGTCAATGGAAGTACTTTTACCCGCTCCCGGTACACCACTGATACCTACACGGATAGAATTTCCGGAATAAGGCAGGCATTTCTCAATGACTTCTTGTGCCACTGCCTGGTGTTCAACTTTCACGCTTTCCACCAAAGTCACTGCCTGGCTTAGAATGGTTACATCCCCTTTTACAATGCCTTCTACAAACTCCGCCACGGAGAGCTGACGCTTTCTGGGTTTAGGACGACGATAGGGATTAACAGATGAAGGTTGTTCAATGCCTGCATTGACAACCAGACCTTTATAGGCTTCATTGTTTTCAGGATGTTCCATGATAAGATTTATAATTTATGATTTATGAGAAGATTTGTGATAGGATTTATAGTTTAAAATCATAAATCCTATGACTTTGCCTTAATATTGATCTCAACCTTAGGTTGCATCGGGTCATTGGTTATCATCAGAATACGCAAATGACGTTTCTTCTTTGCGATATTCTTCTTATCTACCGTCACGCGCAAACGGGTGGTTTCCCCCGGCTGCAACACACTTTTCTTAAGACTTACTCCCAAGGCAGGATTGAATACCTGCAGTTTACTAATCTGCAACGGAGAGCGTCCGGTATTGGTAAGCTGTATATCATGTTTCACTTTATTCTTCTTTGCCAATAAAGCACTCAGGTCTATATCGGTTTCCGAAAGACGAATTACCGGGGCATTTGCCCTATCCGTATCTGTCATACCGGAAAAGTCGGGTAAGAGAATAGCTGAAAGCGGTATTTCGTTTTCATCACTCACTTTGTCTCCAGTGAAACGGGATAGGTAAACAGATGCTTGCGTCAGTCCCAAATCAGTCAGTTTCTCTGTATTGAGGGTTAATGTAATCAGCCCTCTCTCACCTTTCTGAAGTACACTGGGCTCCACTTTCATGTCCAAGTAGGAAGGCAGGTGCATCAATACCGGTTCATACGAACGATCCGACAGATTCACTACTCCAATCCGTATAACGGGCTTTGCGCCACGATGGGTATCAGGAAAATCAATTTCATTCTTATCTATCCGTATCTGACCAATCAGATAAGGATAAGTTTTCGTAAAGTCTTTAATCTCGCGCACCACTTCGCCTGTGAAGTGCAAATAAGCCAAATCGGGTTGTGCGTTAGAATAGATAGCTACTGATTTATCAAAATGACCTAATGCCTTTGCATCAAACTCCACAGTTATGATACCTTTATCACCGGGGGCAATAGGCGTTTGTGTCCACTGAACTACGGAACAGGCACAGGAAGGATCCACCTCAGTAAGCACTAAAGGCTGGTCACCGGTATTGGTAATAACGTATTGTGCACTGGCAGGATGTTTCCACTCAATCTGTCCGAAGTTGTGGGTTTCTTTATTAGATGAAAAACGCGGTTGCGCCGCAGCAGTAAGTGCTACGGCAGCAAACGCATACATACATATCAAGATTCGTTTCATTCGTTTTCATTTTAGGATGCACAAAAGTAGGTGTTTTAAATGAGAGTTCCTAAAAGGGTGTTTTAAAATTACTACTCTACCTCTACTTTCATGGATGCCGAATGGGCAGCATACTCGGGTGCATAGGCACACTGTATAGTAGCTAATCCAGCCTCATATTGCCCGCTACGAGCCACACGATAGCTGTATTCCAGCACATACACACCTTTACTCAGGCTGTCGAAGAAGAAATTAGTAGAAGCATCCTCTATTTCTACATAATATCCTATTCCGCCGTTCCAGCGATAACCGGAAAGTGAATTCACCGGTTCGAAGCAAGCCCCACGCTGGTCTTTCAACTGAACGAAATCCATTGCACGGCCAAGACGTATCGTCAGACGGGAAACCACTTTATCACCCACAGCCAACTGTGTAGTAGCAGTGACTGGTTGCAGTTCCTTCTTGCCTGTAGCCAAAGTACGTTCTACATAAAGTTTCTTTTCCACTGCCAATTCACCACTCTGCTGTTTCACATCGGAAATCGGTGAGAGGTATTGAGCATACACTGCACCCCAGGCAATACCTGCATCCCGTTTTTCTACAGTGATAGATTTGGCACGCAATTCGGGACTGCCTTGTGCAAAGCTTTCTTTAATATATCCCAGTCCGGGAACAGTAGTTTTAGCAGGACTATATGTTTCCAATACTTTATTACCAAGAACAATACGTACATCACCACGGGTAGCCAACAGATCACTGCCTTGGCAAAGCAATGCATAAACGGCATCCGCTGTTGCAACCGGTGAGTTCCAACTTGTAGTCTGCTTTTGTTTCAGTAACCAAAGCTTCATTTCTTCTACCAAGGCGTCATTGCCACCTGCCAGACGTAAAGCTTCCATTACTTCCACATGAACAGGAATAGGCTGCATTCCCCAGCGGAAGGGCTTTTCATTGAAAGCAAAATAAGCTCCTTGTTCATTGGTTTGCACCAGATGTTCCTTAATGGAAGCAATAAACTCATTAGCTTCAGCCATACGGCCGGCTTTTAGTAGAATAATAGCCGACTGCGCTTTCATTCCCATTTCAGCCGTGTTCAGGTTCGTGCCAACTTTGGAAAGGAAGTAACTATAAGCAGCCTCATTGGCAGCAGGCACTTTCTCACCGGAAATAGCTACCAGATAGAGATAGGTCATTGCCGGATGTGAGAGGGTAGTCATTTTAGCTCCGTCTTTCTCCGCTTTACGAATACTCTTGTATTCCTCCAAAGCCTGTTGATGCAGATATTTAAAAGCTGCCTGCTGCATAGAAAGGGCATCACCGGAATTCTTTTGTCCGGTAAGTAGAGGCAGACGAACGAGAAGTTCGGTGATATATCCCGTCATGTTACGACTCCCCGGCATCCCTTTATACCAGCTCCATGCGCCATCGGCATCTTGCAGTTCTTTCAATCGGGTAAGAGTGGTTATATTATTATTTGCCAGGTTATTGAGATCGAACAGTGTAGCAATACGGGCTTGCTGCTCAGCTTCCGTAGTGGCCTCCAGTAACCAGGGACTTTCTTCAAGAAGGATATTCTTCACATCCTGATTCTTCTGCAACTGGCTGAGGAAAGTCTCTTTCTTACCACCTTGCATGCGCCAACTATCGAATACAGCTTTAATGCGTGGCTGGCTATTGGCAATGTAAGAAGCAAGGGAATTGGCATAATATGCGGCAGCCCAAGCAGTAGCATTATCTGTACGAGGTTGGCTCAATACCGGCAATGCTTGTACGGCATACCAAGCCGGATTTCCGGTAAACTCCACTGTCAGACGACGGTCGGTAGCCGTACGGCTGTTATTATTGAACAGGCTGTCCAGAGAGAAAGTACGGGTTTCTTCGCCTCGTATCGGCATAGCAAGAGTTTCAGTGATATATTCCTTATCACTCAATACAGGCAACAGATGTTGCTCGCCATCGCTGAATGTACCGCCATCAGCAATCATGCGTACGCCCAGCATATCCTGTTTATCCGTTACTGTGAAACGGAAGCTTACAGGAACTGTTTTTCCGGCTTCTACTGTGAAAGATTGGCGTTGTGTAGAAATCACTTTATCCGTCATCGGATCAAAGAGTACAAACTTCGTGATTCCTTTCAGGGCTTTTCCTGTCAGGTTGGTAATCGTTGCGGCAATACTGGTCTTATCCCCTACCCGTACGAAACGCGGCATATTAGGAGACAACATGAATTCTTTCACCGTGACGGTTGAAGCATCCAATTTCCCGATCATCATTCCTTTCGTATGAGAATACCCGCGGAAGTTCCAACGTGTCAGGCTTTGCGGCATGGTGAAGGAGAAAGAAATCTCCCCTTGCTCATTTGTGCGAAGTTGCGGATAGAAGAAGGCTGTTTCTGCAAAGTTCGTACGCAGTTCGGGAGCATCACCAAGTTCTACGGCAGCACCGGTTTCTTCGGTTGACACCATTTCTTCTTCAAATATCATATCTGCAGCATCGGCAGAAGAATCTTCAGCAACCATCTCTTTCATCCGTGGACTCGCCAATCCCCTTACCTGCACGCTTCCGGTCATGGTGGAGTTTTTCATAACACCATAACCTACTACCAATGCTTCCTGTACACCTTCTTCCGAATAGAAAGTATCATAGACAAATGGAGACACCTTCCAGTCTCGCATAGGGAAATAACAAGAGTAATAAACAGAGCCTGTATACCCATACGACCAATAAATCTGAGGCACAAACCGAGAATAGTTCACATAAAAACTCTGACGATTGGGATATATCTTATCTAAAGAGGCATCATACATAGTGGCGAGCATTTCAGCATCGGCAGGTGTACCTTGTGGTGTCTTGATAGTCAAGCGCCACTCTTCTTCTTGCCCGGGACGTAACTTGTCACGGAACACATCCCATTTCATTATCAATTCTTTATCCGGTCTACGCTTCTGTAAATCCACTTTTTCGAAATAGAGTTCTCCATCCTTGACAAAAGCAAACAGATATTCTATTCCGTCTCCATACTCTTCTTTATAAGGCACATCAAAACGGACAATGGAATCGGATAACTGAAGTGTTATACTGCTCAGGTGCTGCTTACCACTGAATATATCCAGCATCACGTAGGTATCTTTAAAGGAAGTTCCCAGACTGAACTGTGCAGGGTGTCCGGCATCAAACTGCGTATTACGTGAATAGAACCAGACGGGCGATGTCACAGGAGGACGATTATCATTATAGGAGAAAAGCACAATATTTTGTTTGTAGTCAACATCCCTACCCTGATCGTCCTTTGCTGTCAGTTGCAGTTCATAAGCGCCGGAAGGCAGATTTTTCCATTCCGGCAATACTACTTCCACATTGGAAGTAAACTGCCCGCTGAAACGGACTTCAGGCTTTCCATTCACAGTTTGCACCAAACGGTAATCCCCTTTCACCGATACAGACTCCATATTCAGGTTCCGGGCTACAAAAGTCAGTCGGATACTGTCATCCTTACAGATACGATCTTGTGTATCAACAGACAGAATCAATGAACGGTCTCCGGCAGACAAGGTCGTTACGGAAGTCTGTGTTTCACCGGCCTGATTGGTTACAGAGGCTTCTATCCGATAAGTATAGTAACCGGAAGTAACACCTTCTACACCTTGCAACCAGACAGGAATGGAGAACATTCCGTCATCACCTATCATTACGCTACCTGAAACCAGAGAAGTAGTATTTCCATAAGCTCTCCACCACGAGAACTGGCTGCGGGTAACAGTATAATTCAATTCCAACCCCTGCAAGGGCACACCACTGAAAGAACTTACCGTACCTTTCACCTGTACGCTATCTCCTATCTGGTAAGACTCTTTCTGAGAATCGAAGACGATGTCGAATGTAGGACGCTTATATTCTTCCACTTGTACAGATGTCCAACCGTTTGCTTTTCCTGTTCTAATAGAATAAGACCCGTTCAGGCAAGCAGTAGGAAGCACAAACTCAGTGGTAAACGAACCGAACTCATTGGTACGGACTTCTTTCTTTCCAATATTAGTATCATTCACATCGGTAAGCTCCACAGTATAAGTCTTATTGGAAAGCACCATAGCCGTATCACCACTTTGGGAATAAGCGATACCTTTTATATAAATAGTTTGTCCGGGACGATACAAAGAGCGATCCGTCAATATCTTCACTGCTTCGGATTCTCTGTCTGTATGATTCCAGGTTCCATTAGAGTTATTATAGATACGCTGCAATGGCATTGCCGTATCAGTGCCTTTCGTGGCAACCAACGAACGGAACTGCTTATTCCACGGTAGTATCACCTTACCCGATGCATCCGTAGTTTTCTGCTCCAATACCTTGTTTTCCCTGGTTCCATAACTTGAATAGAAAGTAATCTGAACATCCGCTACAGGTTTTCCGGTTTCAGCATCCAAGGTCACAACCTCATAATCTTTAGTTGAGAGAGGTATAGTCAATACTTTGAAACGAGTGAGATAAAGGTAGTTCTCGGCAGTTCGTCCTTTCTTATCATCAGGCACTACCTGTACTACATAAATACCCGGTTCGTCCGGCAACAACATACGATATGTACTATCTGCCGGAAGGTAATTAGCCGGACGCAACAAAGAAAAGTGTTCCGTTTTTACTTTACGGGCATACTTCTTATAGAAAGCAGGATTAATCACCGGCATATCCGTTGTAGCCTTCGACAGAGTAGTACGGAAGACATTCACCGTAAATCCATCCAAGTTACAATGAGTAACCCTCAATTTCAGAGAATCACCGGGATAGGTAACCTTGTCTGCACTAAAGTTCAGTTGCGGCTGCAAAAGGCTTTCTTTCAGCTCACGCAATGCAGATATCCGTTTATAGTCGGGATAAAGGTTGATGGCTTCATCACAAGTTTGCAAAGCCTTTTCATATTCACGTATATTGCGATAATAACGTGCTTTGGCTAAATAAGCCTCTGCACACACATCACGCTTGGCATAATCTTTAATAATGCGATCCAAAGCATGTAAGTATTGGTTCGGAGCTTCACTTCCGCCTTCTTTTACAGCTCGCGGACGAAGCAAAACATTCCCTTCTCTATTACGCCATTCCATATAATCCAGCATAGTCAGTACGGTAGCATCTTCCATGCCGGGCATCTTCCGATAGGTGTTTATCATCTGGCCATAAATGCCCATGATGTCTTTCTTTACCAATGAGTCCATCTCGAACCATGAAACTTTCTGTAAAGCATCAATGGCACGTGATGCCAACAAATGATACATTTCATGATGATAGTACTCACTTGCATCCCCTAAAATTACAAAAGGAATATAAGTACGCGAAGATGTTTTCAGCAATTCAGCAGAATCCTTCAATGCTTCTCCTGTATACCTCATCACCTGCTTCATGAAGAGGTTGCCGCTCCATTCACGAATATCTGCCGGCAAGGCTTCATCTTCCAGATCGAGCGAAGTGCGTTGCCGCAACTCCCATCGGTTATTATCTGCATAATTGGCATAGATACTTGCCACCAACGAATTCAGCACGGCACGACTGACCGGATTTTGTTCACGCTCCGCCCATTGTTCCAATCCTTTCAGGTTGACATAGAAGCTATCAGGTGTCAGTACATTCTGAAATGTATTCCGACACATATAGGCTTTTAACATCTGCGGGGTATTCTTTTCCTGTTCCCCTTTCCGGAATATCTCATCCGTCAGTTTTATCACAGTTTGCGGCAAGCTCTTCTTTTGTGCCTGCTCCACTTGTTTCCACAACTTGTCAAACGACTGCGCATGCAGCATAGGCATCCCCCCAAAAAAGGTTGCCAGCAGTATTAAACTACAAATTCTTTGAATCCTTTTCATAGATATTATTCTATTAGTCTTTGTACTAACAACAAAGTAAGGGAATAAAGTTTAAACAAAAGCTGATTTTTATATAAAAAAGCTTTCAGGGGAATATAAAAGAAGCGAGGAGTACGTCCGGAAAACGTATTCCTCGCTTCATCAAGTTTAGTTAAAATGCTTTCTTATTTCTTCAGGGTATACCCCATCATCAACATCTCATTCCGACCTACTTCGGCGAGAATGTTTCTCCATGTTTTAAAAATCTTTTTTTTCATAACCTTAAAAATTAAACTAATACCTAAAAATCAAATACACACAATCTAAAAGAGGGGTTTAGTAAATTGTTGAATAACCCCAAACATGCTTATCAGCCTCGCTGATGTGCTTAAAAATTTTCTTTAACGTTTTCATTTTGTTATCCTCCTTAAAAAATCTTGTTATCCTATTAAATACATGTTTTATAACACAAAAATAATACCTTTGTTTAGAACAAACAGCAATATTCGGCAGAAAAGTATGTTTTATAACATATTTCTTGATCTAAATCAAAAATAAGAAGATCAAACAAGGAGGGAAGTGGAAAAAATGGCAGAAAAAGGAAAGAGTGACAAGGCATGGGACAATATGACAGAAAAAGAGTGAGGCTGTCTCCCACTGGGGACAGCCTCACACAACAACATTTTACTTTTCACGATGGTGAAAAAAAGGACTATTCTTCACAGAGTAGTTGTTTTATTAAAAAGGTATGCCCCGAAGGACATACCTTATATTAATTACTTAGGAAAGCATAGACTTAGTTACCTTCAGTTGATTTAACATCCATGTAAACTGCAGTCTTCACAGTACCCCACTTATAAGTTACGATTACAGGAATCTTAACCTTAAATGCTTGTACGTTATTTCCGTTATTCTTGTAAGTAATTGTACCATAGTCACCAACAACAGTAGAATTAGCCTGAGAAATAACAATCTTGTTAGTAACTTCAGACAGCTTCTTCGTTTCGATGTTATTACCATTCATGTTAGTTGTAATGTTAGCGATATCAGCTACAATAGACTCAACTCCATAATAAGTATAGTAACCAGTACCATCATATTCAACACCACTTGCACTTGTTCCCTTAGCAAACTTGTAATCTCTCCAGTCAGTCAAGTAAACAAGATCAAGCATCTTCACTGTATAACCTTCATCTGTAGCATCTACAAAGTATTTACCAGTGTTAGCAAATACATTAACCGGACGCAAGAATTCAGCATTGAATTGACCATCAGTCATCGGTAAACGCATGCTACACTCATTAGTCAATACCATATCAAGTATAGCAGTGAACGGAGCAACATCATGAGCAGAGATATTCAGGATAGCCTTAGCAGCAGCTGTTTGTTGATATTCAACATTGTTACCAACGATCTTAGCAACTAAAGAAGTTCCATTAGCATACAGTTCTTTACCGTTAGCAGCTACAGTCAATGTATAAGTTGCACCATCATTACCCTGAACCTTAACATTATTGTTTTTATCAGAGAAGATGTATTGATAAGAAATCTTATCCAACTTGAAGTCATCACTTACCTCATTATTCAATTTGAATGAAGGTTTGTTTCCTTCGAATACATTATCAACATTTACAGAGAATGAGCAATCGTTCGGAGTAACACCAGGAACTACTGTATTCATTCTGATATTATTCATGTTATTGTACCAGTATTCAGAGTTCTTGCTACCAGTATCGAAGCTTGCAGACGGAGTCTTAACAGTAGCAGTAAATGTAATAGTTACATCAGCACGTGACTTATCATTCTTAGGAACATAAGTAGCAGTTGCAATCAGTTTACCATTATTATTATTAACAGCATTCACCTGATCAGCAGAAGTTACTGTCCAAGCCAAGCAAACAGTTTCAACATTAGGATCAGCATCGTTCAATTCAACAACTTCACCATATTCACCAGTTTTCAAAGTAGCAATCTTCTGACCAGAAGCATTAGTAGAACTTGACTTCAATTCATAGATTGCGTGGAAATCTTCTTTAGTCAAACCTAACTTCTGATAGATATTAACATTCATTTCATCGAATAACAAGTTGTAAGTCTCAGGAGTACATTTCAACTTAAGATCACCACATGCCTTCGGATAGTCAGTACCAGCAACATCACCTCTTGTAATCTTGACTTTAATCCAGCCAACATTAACAACTTCACCGTTAGCAGCATTCTGAAGCTCTACACGTACCAAAGGCATACGACCAACAGCAGCAATAGGATCTTCAGTGATATCACCAACCTTAGCTGTCAAAACACTACCCTTCAAGTTTGCAAAGAAGCTACTCTGAAGAGTCTTGTTATCACCAACATAATAGTCTGACAAACTATAAACCAACTTCAAACCATAGTCAGCCAACTTGTCATTAGCAATAGTCTTATCACCTGTGCCAATCTGCTTCATCGGATCAGTGTCAGTCCATTCTGTATAATGAGTTTCCACATACTTAGACAAATCAATACCCTCCTTGTTATTGTAAGCAACTTCACAAAGTGGTTCTGCATTGATTGCGTCTTCAGCCTTACCAACTAAGCTACGTGCATTATCAGCACCATACAAGTGAGCTTTGTGTACACCAGCATCTTTAGCATTAGCTAGAACAAATTCTTTCAAAACTGATTTGTAAATAGCAGCATAGTCAGAATTAACGACTTTAGTGCCACCGTTTACTTCTACAGTAGCTTGCAGATTCATCACAGTAATCTTAGAAGCATCAATCTTCTGGATAGCTTCACTATTACCATTGAATACAACTTTCAAGATACCATTAGTAATAGAACATTTTTCCAAATCGATATTAGCAATGTTAAATCCAGTAGCACGTGTGCCAACGAATTCTTTATCATCTGCAGACAATACTAATTTAGAGATTTGTTTCATAGTAACACCAACCGGGTTTACGTGATAGTAAGCAACCATATCCGGAGTGATATGACTATTAGAAGCAGGAGAAAGAGGAGCATTCCAGATTTCACCCTTTTCTGTTACAGTCTGGCTCTTAACAGTCCATTTGTCATAAGTCAGGTTAGTAGCTCTCATAGCTTCTACACCGCTCAGATATGCTTCGGGAACAAAAACCAAGCTTGTCAAAGGCAGTGCATCCTGAATATAGAAATTAGAGCTTTCACCATTATCTGTTACAGTATAACCAATGATTACACCATCTTTCTTAATTGCAGCAATACTGCTTGTTGCTTTCGGAATAGTAACGTTTGTTTTAACGCCATTATACAAAATTTCTCCTGCAGCGTTAATCGTCAGCTTCGTAGGATCAAAGCTTTCTCCAACTTCAGCAGTAGGAAGAGTAGCAGATGAAACCTCAGTACCATCTTTCTTCAAAATAACTTTGCCATCCTTTATCTCGATAGTGTAATTTGGAAGGTTTTGGGCTATTTTGCAAGAAACACTCTTATCGTTACTATCAACGATAGTCAATGTTCCAGTTGCTGCATCGTAAGATACACTTTTTACCCCATTGTTTCCAATAGCAGTTTTCAAGTCAGTAAGGCTTTGGTTGATTTGACCGATTTCGTTGTCAATACGTTTGATGTCATCATCGTAATCCTTACAACTGATGAAAGACGTCGTGGCAGCGAATGTCAATGCTCCAAAAAGCACCACTTTAACAAATCTTTTTCTCATAATCGCTTTTAATTTACATTAATAATATATTATTAAACACTCAGTTTCAATAAGACAATTCTATGTCTTTATACATAAACACAAATTATATTTCTTTGTACGAAGAAGCTTTTCCTCGTCCGTTACTTTATAGGTAA
>NZ_MSHA01000028.1:0-64637 GCF_001940965.1 Bacteroides sp. Phil13
AGGAGCCGCCGCACAAAGCAAAACCGTTTCGGGTACTGTAATTGATCAAACCGGTGAACCGGTTATTGGTGCCAATGTTCTGGTTAAAGGCACTACTAATGGTGTGATTACTGACTTGGATGGTCGATTTACTCTTTCCAATGTACCTAATAATGGTACGATTTCTATTTCTTTTATAGGTTATAAAGACCAGGAAATTTCTGTTGCAGGAAAAACAAATTTCCAGGTGACATTGCAGGAAGATAATGCAATGTTGGATGAAGTAGTGGTAGTAGGTTACGGCGTTCAGAAGAAGAGTGACGTGACGGGTGCTTTGACACGCGTAGGGAGTAAGGAACTGAATGCAAAGCCCGTAAGCAATGCTTTTGAGGCATTACAAGGCAAGGCGGCAGGTGTGGATATTACTTCCAGTCAGCGTCCGGGTTCTGTAGGTTCTATTCGTATCCGTGGTAATCGTTCATTGAATGCCAGTAATACTCCGCTTTATGTCGTGGACGGTGTTCCTTTGAGTGCAGGGGGGATCGAGACACTAAATCCGCGTGACATTGAGTCGATTGACATTTTGAAGGATGCTTCTTCTACGGCTATTTATGGTTCGCGTGGTGCCAATGGTGTTGTGCTTGTCACTACCAAACGCGGTAAAGTAGGGCAATTTGCCTTAAATTACTCTGGAACGGTCACTATGGAAACTATAGAAGACAAGTCGCCTGTAATGAGTGCCAGTGATTACATTACTTGGAAGCGCTGGGCGTACTACAACAATAATCCGGAGGTTTACGCTCCCGGTAATGCGCCTACTTATGAGAACGACCAAAAAATCTTTGCGGGTGATACCTATGCTTTGAACAATGTAAACAAGGGCTGGGAAGGTAATTCTTGGGATGGTTCCAAAGTAAGCAATACCGACTGGACAGGCATCGTAACGCGTACAGGTATCACCCATGAACATACATTGAGCGCCACTGGTGGTAGTGAGAATCTACAAGGATCTTTCTCTTTCGGTTATTTAAATAACAAAGGTACGCAGAAAGGACAGGAATATGAGCGTTTTAATCTGGCTGCAACTGTAGATATTACACCGAAACCTTGGATTAAAATAGGAGCATCGATTAATATGTCGTTTGCAGACCAACAGTATGGTGTGGATCGTATGGCCGGTACGAATAACGGCCCCGGTGATATTTACGGACTGGCCAAATCCATTCCTCGTTATGCTGTACCATACGATGATGAAGGAAATGTGATTGCTACGCCGCATACCGAATCACGTACTTATACGGTAGTGGATGAATGGAAGAAGGTGAACGATGATCGTGAAAATTATCGTGCATTGGCTAGTTTTTACGCACAATTGGATTTCGGCAAGATGTGGAAACCGTTGGAAGGTTTGAGCTATAAGTTTGCTTTTGGTCCTGATTTTCGTTACAATCGCAATGGTATCTTCCGCGACAGTTCATCGGCATCCCTTGCCGGTTCAACGAATTATGCCAGTTGGGGGTCTAACCGTTATTTTTCCTGGACGCTGGACAATATGATTCTCTATAACCGCCAGTTTGGCAAGCACAACATCGGCGTGACATTGTTGCAGACAGCTTCAAAGAATAACCATGAAAGCGGTTCAATGAGTGCATTGGATATCCTTGTTCCCGAAATGCTATGGAATAACATGGGGATTGTTGATGTTACGCAATCCCGTTACAAAGCAGGCATGGGTACCGGTTTGACCGAAAGCCAGATGGCATCCTACATGGCTCGTATAAACTATTCGTTCAATGATCGCTATCTTTTGACTGTATCAGGACGTTACGACGGTTCGTCAGTACTGGCGGCAGGCAATAAATGGGATTTTTTCCCGTCAGCCGCCCTTGGTTGGCGCATTAACCAGGAAGAGTTTATGCAAGACATTACTTGGATTGACAATTTGAAACTGCGTATTGGTGTAGGTACAACGGGTAACTCTTCCGTCAGCCCTTATGGTACATTGGGTGGAATCTTTACAGGTTGGATGCCATTTTCGACGGGTAACCAAATGATTTTTGTGACTAATGAGCCTTACTATGTAGATATGAGTAAGAAAGCCAATTCGATGGCTAATAGAGACCTGTCGTGGGAGAAAACTACACAGTGGAACTATGGTATTGATTTCGGATTCTTAAGTAACCGTATCAATGGTACGATAGACGTTTATCACTCCAAGACGAAAGATTTGTTGATGTCCGTAAATATTCCTACTCTGACAGGGTATCCTTCTACAATGCAGAATATCGGGCAGACAAAGAACTTCGGTGTGGACATTTCGTTGAATGTAACTCCCATCCGTACTGAGGATTTTGAATGGGTATCATCTCTCAATGCAGCTTATCAGAAAGAAGAGATTGTTGAACTGGCTAATGGCAAGAATGATATGATTGACAACACATGGTTCATTGGTCAATCTATAGGAGTCTTTTATGATTATGCTGCCGATGGTATCTGGAAAGAATCAGATGCGGCGGAAATGGCTAAGTGGAATGAGAAGGGAAGCAAATTCAAGGTCGGCATGGTGAAGCCGGTAGATCAGAATGGAGACTACCAGCTTGATGCCAACGATGATAAGATAATTTTGGGTAATAAGACCCCACGCTGGACGTTGGGCTGGAGTAACTATTTTACTTGGAAAGGTGTTGAATTGGGAATTGAATTGTACGGTCGTTTCGGTTACATGATTTCGACAGGAGGCGAGGCACAGGCCGGCCAGTTCCAGCAGCGTGAAATAGACTATTGGACACCGGATAATCCGAATGCCGAATGGCAGATGCCTATCTACGGTTCGGGTGACTCTTATGCCGGTCTGTTGGGCTATAAGGATGCTTCCTTCCTGAAACTGCGTAATATTTCTTTGGGGTACAACATCCCGCAAAACATTTGTAAAAAGATAGGTATCAATTCATTGAAAGTATATGTACAAGGACGTAATCTGGGTGACATCTATTCATCTATTGATTACATTGACCTCGATCTCGGTACGTCTTATTACAATCGTGGTGTTACGTTTGGCTTGAATGTAGGTTTCTAATCATTAATCATTAAACAAAAAAACGAATATGAAAAATACTAATAAAATATTATCGGGTATTCTTGCCGCTTCAATAATGTTTGGTACGACCTCATGCGGTGATGACTTCCTGAAAGAAAATGCAAACCATACTACTACGGATGCTTTGCTTGAAACTGGTGCGGGCGCATTGGCCATGGCTGCCGGTCTTTATGGTAACCTGCGTTGGCACTTTGGATACGAATGGGCTTATGCCATTACACTTTATGGTTGTGATGAATTTTCAATGGGATCAGACGAAACTTCGCTTGGATGGATGGACTATAATACGGCTGAAATGAATCCGGCAGGATCGTCGCGTCGAAACCATCCTTCGCCTGCAGATTTGTGGAACGAATTGTATTTTGGTATTGCAACGTGTAATCTACTGTTGCAAAAAGCTCCTCTCATAGCCAGTGAACAGGATCGCAATTCAGCCTTGGGGGAAGCTTATTTCTTGCGTGGATACAACTATTATCGTCTGTTCTGCCAATACGAGCGTTGCCCATTACAACTGGAACCTATTGATGTAAGTGCAGGCGTTCCACGTAACTTCAAGCTGTCTAGTGGTGAAGATGTACTGAATCAAGTCATTGACGACTTGCAGAAAGCGTATGATTTGCTTCGTACAGACGATTGGCGTGGTGCTGGTACGTGGACTAAATATACGGCTGCCCATTTCTTGGCTAAAGCTCTACTCTATCGCCAAAGCGAGCGTTGCACTTGGAAGAGTAATTATCCTGCAAAGACCGATCTTGACCGTGCCATCCGGCTCTGTGATGAAGTCATTGATGCGCGTGGCTTGGAAAAAGATTATAATAATTTGTATTCCAACTGGACAGGGGTGGACTGTAATATTGAAAAGTCGAAAGAAATCTTGATGTCGGCTTTGCATAACGATGCTTCGACTACTGTTGGCCGTTACGGAAATCGTACCTATAATTATTTCTCTTCGCAGTACAACACTTATTCAGGTGGCTATGTTCCCCGTGGTCAGTATATCGGCGACATGGAGTTCCAGCGTTGCCGTCCTACAGAATATACTTATGCTGTGTTTGATAATGTGAATGATTCTCGTATGTGGAAAACCTTTAAAACGGTTTATGGTATTTGCAATAACGTAGCAACGCCCGATTATGTTAAAGCTGAAAATGCGCCCACATTTGGCGATCAAGGAGTTCTCTTCTTGTTGAATAAGAAGGATGACACACGCTTTCGTAAGGATGAGTTTGGTCGTGCGGCTATTAAGCATACATTTGTCAATCCTGAAACGGGTAAATGGGTACCCAATGTAGCCCCGGTTTATGCTGAAGGTCAATATGTGATGAATACTTACGGTACATCGGCAGCCAATCGTTCTAATATGTTCTGTGGTATTAACAAAACAGCCGATGGTAGCCGTACCGGTGAAAAGGGGGATGCACACCGCGATGTAACGATGGCTCGTGTTGGTGAGACCTACCTTGTGAAAGCTGAATGTCAAGTACGTAATGGTGATGATGCAGGCGCATTGGCTACTATTAACTTGCTGCGCAAACGTGCTGAATGGAAAGCCGGTGAAGACCGTGAATATTATGTAGATGGTACTATTGCTTTCAAGAGTAACTCAACAGCTTCAGGCAATTGTGCAAAAGGTAACAAAGATGCCAATGGCGCTAAGTTGACGAATCAGCAGGCATTTGAATATTCGTTTATCCAGAAGAATTCTTATGTACTTTCTACGGGTGTGGAACGTCCGGTAGAAAGTGAATCGTGGAATGCATCTAGCCTTCAAATCTCCAGTTGGAACAACCTCCCTGCAGAAGACCAAGCTGTATTGAACGGAATGGGACTGAGTGTTAATACACTAGAAGGTAAGGTTAATTTTATTCTGAACGAACGTACTCGTGAATTATTGGGTGAGTGGAATCGCTGGGATGAACTGAGCCGCACGAAGACTCTTTATAAGCGTGCCAAACTTTTCAATCCTGAAACACTCTATATTCAAGAACATCATAACCTGCGTCCTATTCCTCAGTCGTTCCTTGATGGCTTGACTAATGACAATGGTGAACCACTGACAGATCAAGAAAAGAAGGATATGCAGAATCCGGGGTATTAATTTAGGGTATAGGATAATATAGTTTTGTTGATTTGTAAAGGGTTGTCCTCTGTAGGCAGATGAGGCAACCCTTTTCTTGTTTACTTGACATGATCTTGATTTTACACTTACTGGATGGCTCCACTGAGCATCTTCAAATAACAAAACATGATGCGAAAACGAGTTATATGTATCAAACCAATTTTGAACTGCTACTTACGATAAAGATGAAAAAAGGAAACAGCTAGGTGTTCCGGTCAAAGAGCCCACAGTGGCTTCAATACTGTAATATAAAGTTCTCCGCTACTTTCAGGAAGCGGGCATGGCCTTTTGCATTCAGATGTGCCGTGTCCTTCTCTCCCTGAAAATATATTCTTCTGAAAGTGTCATTGTCGGCATAGATACCTCCCTTCCTGGCGCAATCAAAGATGGGAATGCTGTAATTACCGCAGACTTCAACCATGGCGTCTACCACTTTCTCGGAGTCACTTTCCTTAAAGTTCTTACAGTTCCATCGGGTAAAGAAAAAGATTTTGGCTGTGGGATATTTCTCTACGAGGCCTTTGCAGAGTATTTCCAGCTTAGCTTTGAAATTATCTATTCCTCCGATGGAATCAAGCTTGAAAGCATCGTTGTGTCCTCCGATTACGATAACATAGTCGAGGCTGTCTGTCATCTCTTTATATCTTATGTACATGGCCTCGCCCCAGCGCGGGCTGGAATAAGCAATACTATTCCCATTCCTACCATAATTGAAGTATTCCATGCCATGTTTTTGAGCAAACGCATAGTGCCAGGTATTTTCAACAGGTTCTTTGTGGTTCTTCACATAACTGTCACCAATGACTCCGATACGTTTTCCTTTCAGATCATCCGTTTGCGAGTGAGTGTTTGCTGTCTGTGCAAATCCTGTGAGGGCGGACAGGCAGAAGATGATAAATAATAGTTTCTTTCTCATGATACTTATTGTGTATAAATAGATGCCGACTCTAAACTATTGCTTTGTTGCAAATACCAGTACTCCTGCCGTCGGAATATCTGTTGTTCCTATCAAAGTTTTGGTTCCTTCAGGAAGATTGAACTGATAGGGCTTGTCGCCATAATTGAGAACTATTCCCAAACCGTTGCGATATTCCATCGTTACTCCATACGGCAGATCCATTACAGATATATTCAGTTTTGCATAGAGCTTTTTGAGCACATCTCTTTCTAAAGTTCCGTCTGTGCTGTCGATTCCTACATAAGTGATAGTACCTTTACCAAGTTTGCGGGTGGTAATGGCCGGTTTTCCTTCATAAAATTCTTCGATATACTTTCCCCAGGTCTGGCAATCCTTACTTGGTTTCAGTATCTCTCCCCAGGTATTCCAGGGGTATTCTTTGCCATCCATAACAAACTTTCCCGGTTCTTCGGGGAGCAGAAGGTCGTAAAACTCTATTTCATTTCCCGTCAAATCATAGATCAGTGAACCGAAAAGTGCTTCAGGCAGACGGCCGTAACGGTCTTTCTGTGCTGTACGGCAGGTTAATACTAGATTACCACCATTCTTTACGTATTCAGTCCAACGGTCTACCAATGCTTTGTCTGCCATCTGATAGGCAGGAGCAATGACTACCGGATACTGTGACATATCTTTGCTTTCATTAATAATATCGACCGGAGCGCCGAAGCTTTTTAGCGTACGGTAATACTTGTCGATGTGTGCCATCGTGTTCCAGGTACGGTTCTGCTTCTGGCGTTCGATGCTCCATGCATTTTCGTGATTGAAAAGTATGGCGGTGCGACGGGCTTGGTAATCAGCGGGTTTCACATCACGTGCTTTTGCCTGTGTACGCAGTTGTTTCACTTCTTTGATGAATTGTTCGAATTCATGTCCTCCGGGGGTGATGGTAGTGCCGTCTGTGTTGGCAATTCCGTAATGATACTGTTCTGTTCCGTAAAGCGGCTGGCGGTAACGGTACGTACAAATGAAATCGCTTCCTCCTGCAAATACACTCCAGAGCCACAGGCGGACAGCTCCGGGAAGCGGTTGTGGATTAATACCTCCCCAATTTACTTGTCCCGGTTGCAGTTCCATTACTCCGTAAGTTCCTTGTACGGGGCGGAAGAAATCGTTGGCAAAGGCGATGCGTAACGGATTTCCCACCCGATATCCGCGACGTCCGATGCCTTCGTTATCGCCATAAACCATGTAGCGGGTATAGCTTACGAAATCCAGGTCGGGACTTCCACCAATATGGCCTTCATCATAGTTGGGGATATAATTGGTGGTAATCCATTGGTTGCGGGCATGCTTCTTAATCAGCAGGCATTGCTCATTCAGGAAGTCATTGGTTTGTCCGGCGGCAAAACGTCGGTAATCCAGTATTTGATGATGGTTCATAAACATCTGGGCAGTCTTGGGGAGGGTGATTTCGTCAAAGGTAGAATAAACTTCACTCCAGAAAGCAGTGCCCCAGGCATCATTCAGTTCTTTGATAGTATTGTGATACTTGTTTTTCAGGAAGTTGCGGAATGCTATTTCTGCCGCCTCACTATAATCGAACTGTACGGCAGGCTCGTTATCAAGCTGCCAGCCTACGATGCGTGGATCATTGCCGTAATGTTGTGCCAACTTTTCTATCATCTTGTAGGCGAGCTCCCGATATCGTGGAGAGGCGAATGATGCATGTTGGCGGGCACCGTGGTCGAGGACTGTACCATCTTCATACTTAATCAGGATTTCAGGATATTTGCGACTTAACCAGACGGGTGGGGTAGCGGTAGAAGTACACATCACTACTTTTAGTTTGTACTTGTCTGCCAAAGCGATTGCCTTGTCCAACCAGGCGAAGTCATATTTACCCTCTTCCGGTTCCAGTTGTGCCCAGGCAAATTCGGCAAAGTGGGTGAACTCAAAACCTAAGTCATGCATCTGCTTGAAGTCACGTTCCCATTGGCTTTCGTCCCAATGCTCGGGATAGTAGTAAACACCGGTCAGGGTGAGGTCTTTGTCATTGAACCATGTTGATTGTGCAAAGAGCATTTCGCTCATCAGGCATGCACAAAGTAGGGTGAAGATTTGCTTTTTCATGGATGTTTTTCTTGTTGGATTTATATGTACGCAAAGATAAGTGGCTCAGAAAAAAGAGCCTATGGAAAATAGTGCAATTTCCTGCAAAATAGGACTCTTTTAGATGAATTTCCATGTAAATGTACATGTTTCCATTTATTGAAACTGTGAAATGGCCTATTTTCGCAGCATGAATTAATTAACGGAATACTGGGTACTATGAGGAGAAGCATTACGATATTATTATTGTTAGTCCTTGTGCTGATGGAAGTGAAAGCACAGGTGCTTCCTTTCTGTTTGTCTAAAGGGTCGGGTACTTTCCGGTTTGGAATAGTAGCAGGTGATGAAAGCCGTTGGTTGGATGAATGTAATTTGAAGAAAACGGGAGACCGGATATATACCATAAAGGATGCATTGTTAGATAAGGGTGAAGTTAGGTTGGTAATATGTCCTTTGGCAGATACGAAGGGTTTTGTAATGGAGGTTTCCGGCTCCCGTTTACCCGAAAATATATCTTTGTGTTGGGCTTTCGGAGCCTGCAATGAAGATGAAACTCTTTCGAAAGAAGGAAATATAATCTCTCCCGGGGCTTGCCGGGACAATGTATTCAGTGATGAAGAGAATGTTGTCACTGTATATTATGGCGAAAGCATGGGTTTGCGGGTTACTTCGGGAATCATGCCTGTTGGTTCTGAACTTCGCTTGTCGGATGCCCATCGGCAGAAAACTCCACTTGAATTGTATCATTCGGGAAAGAAAACAGATGCTCCTGTACTTTCCGGTTTCTACTCCTGGACTGCGCAAGAGAATTGTTACTTCTGTTTCTATAAACAGAATGCCAAGGCGGATTATAATTACTTTATGTTACCGGAACTATTTCAAAAAGAAAATAAGAGATGAAACGTTTGGTTGTGCTCATATCGGTTTGTTGCTGCGTGCTGCTGATGCAGGCGTCCATCCATAATGTGAAAGATTATGGAGCCAGGGCCGACGGGGTGACTATTGATTCGCCTGCCATTAATCGTGCCATCTCTGCGGCTGCCGGTGAAGGTGGTGGTACCGTATATATCCCTGCCGGAGAATATGTCTGCTATTCCATACGGCTTGCCAGCCATGTTCATCTTTATCTGGAACAAGGTGCGCGCATCATAGCGGCATCGCCTACTCCGGAGGGTGGATATGATGAGGCTGAGCCGAACGAACATAACCGTTATCAGGACTTTGGTCATAGTCATTGGAAAAACTCCCTGATCTGGGGAATCGGCATTGAAGATGTGACTATTAGCGGTCCCGGACTAATCTATGGTCGTGGACTGACTCGTGAAGAAAGTCGTTTGTCGGGAGTGGGAAATAAGGCTATCAGCTTGAAGCTTTGCAAAAATATCACACTGAAAGATTTCTCTATGTTGCGTTGCGGACATTTTGCCTTGTTGGCTACCGGAGTGGATAATCTGAGTATTATCAACCTGAAAGTGGATACCAACCGTGACGGATTCGATATAGATTGCTGTAAAAATGTCCGTATAATGGGATGTAGTGTCAACAGTCCGTGGGATGATGCTATTGTATTGAAGGCATCCTACGCCCTCGGAAGTTTTAGGGACACGGAGAATGTGACGATTTCCGATTGCTATGTTACCGGTTACGACCGTGGAACGATGCTGGATGCCACATGGCAGCGCGATGAACCGCAGGCGCCCGATCACGGCTATGTAACGGGACGTATAAAGTTGGGCACTGAATCCAGTGGCGGCTTCAAGAACATTGCTATTACGAACTGTATCTTTGAGCGTTGCCGCGGTCTTGCCCTTGAAACGGTGGATGGCGGTCAGTTGGAAGATATTGTTATCAGCAATATCACAATGCGGGATATTGTGAATGCCCCTTTCTTCCTGCGCCTTGGCAAACGTATGCGTAGCCCCGAAGGTACTCCGGTAGGTTCAATGAAGCGTATTCTTATCAGTAATGTCAATGTATTCAATGCCGATTCACGTTACTCTTCCATTATCAGTGGGGTGCCGGGAGCATGGATCGAGGATGTAACTTTCAGCAATATCCATATTTATCATCAGGGAGGCTATACGGCGGAAGATGGCAAGCGTATTCCGCCTGAGAATGAAAAGACTTATCCGGAACCATGGATGTTCGGCATTATTCCGGCAAAAGGTTTTTATATCCGTCATGCACAGGGAGTGACGCTGGATAATGTACATTTCCATTATAAACAGCCGGATGGACGTCCTTTGTTTGTGACGGATGATGCCGAGGGAGTGGTGTACCGGAATATAACCGTGGATGGTGAAGGGTATAATAATTAGTGTGAAACAATAGGTAGATTAAGATATAGAACAGTATTAATGAGTAATAACCACATCATGAAAAAGAAATTGATAGGAGTTTTCCTCTTTGTGAGTCTTATTTGCGGGAGTGTCAGTGCACAAGGATTACCCGACAGAAAAGAGACACTTAAAACTTTGGTAAAAGTGAATGATTACTTCATGAAGAAGTATGCAGATTATCGTACGCCGTCTTATAATGGTATTATTCGTCCCAGCAATATCTGGACGCGGGGAGTATATTATGAGGGATTGATGGCGCTGCATTCCATTTTTCCACGGGAAGATTATTATAATTATGCTTATCAGTGGGCTGATTATCATAAATGGGGAATGCGCAACGGGAATATTACCCGTAATGCCGATGACCAGTGTTGCGGACAGGTTTATATCGATTTGTATAATATTTGCCCCAATCCGGAGATGATTAAGAATATCAAGATTAATATCGACATGGTGGTTAATACTCCGCAGGTAAACGATTGGTGGTGGGTAGATGCCATACAAATGGCAATGCCTATTTATGCCAAACTGGGTAAGTTGACAGGAGAGCAGAAATATACTGATAAGATGTGGGAATTATATAGCTATACCCGCAACGAGTATGCCAAGAATGGTCTGTTCAACCCTAAAGATGGACTGTGGTGGAGAGATCATGACTTTGTTCCGCCCTATAAAGAACCGAATGGAGAAGATTGCTATTGGAGCCGTGGCAATGGTTGGGCGTATGCTGCATTGGTGCGGGTGTTGGAAGAATTACCGGCAAATGAGGTACATCGTGCAGATTACATCAATGACTTCCTGGCTATGAGTAAGGCAATCAAGAAATGTCAGCGTAAAGATGGTTTCTGGAATGCGAGCTTGCATGATGAAACAAACTTTGGCGGTAAAGAAACGAGTGGTACGGCTTTATTTGTTTATGGAATGGCCTGGGGCGTGCGCAATGGGTTATTGGATAAGAAAGAATACCTCCCCGTATTGTTAAAAGCTTGGAATGCAATGGTACAGGATGCTGTTCATCCGAACGGTTGTTTGGGCTATGTACAGGGAACAGGAAAGGAACCTAAAGACGGTCAGCCAGTGACTTATGATAAAATACCTGATTTTGAGGATTATGGTATCGGCTGCTTCCTGTTGGCTGGGACTGAAGTGTATAAATTAAATTAATTAGTAACAGATTTCATAGATTATAGTATAATTGATTAAAAAGTCAATTAGGGGGAAGGAGGGACTGTGAAGTCGTTCCTTTTCTTTGCATAATAAATTGAGTAACTAGCATAAAATGAAAGAAATATGAGACGGATTTTTACATTGTTAATTTTAGGATTCTTGTTTGCTTCCGGTGTGGGAGCACAAAGTTATAAGTTCGACTTTACTTCTGGTAAAAAAGTGAAGGACGGATATATTAAGGTTACATCTACCGACCGGTATGATCAGGCAAAAGGCTATGGATATGACTTGTGTCCTTCTCCTGACGGAAAGAGTAAGGCTCCTTTCTTCTTTTCTATAGCCGTACCGGATGGGAATTATCATGTTACAGCTATTGTAGGCAGCAAACGCAATGCCGGAGAAACAACGCTTCGAGGAGAATCACGCCGTCTCTTTTATGAGAACGTGAAAACGAGAAAAGGGGAATTGCTACCCTGTTCCTTCACTATAAATAAGCGTGATATACATATCTCCGACAAAGAAGACGTGCGCATCAAGCCGCGTGAGCGTAGCAAACTGAACTGGGACGATAAGCTGACTTTAGAATTCAACGGAGATGCTCCCCAGTTAACAGAGCTGATTATTGAGCGTGTGGAAAGTGTGCCTACTATCTTCTTGTGTGGTAACTCTACTGTGGTAGATCAGGATAATGAACCTTGGGCCAGCTGGGGACAGATGGTACCTCGCTTTTTTACAGATAGCATTTGCTTTGCAAATTATGCTGAGTCTGGCGAATCCGCCAATACTTTCATTGGTGCCGGTCGTTTAAAGAAAGCTCTGACGCAAATGAAACCGGGCGATTATATCTTTATGGAGTTCGGGCACAACGACCAAAAGCAGAAAGGCCCTGGTAAGGGTGCTTTTTACTCTTTTATGACAAGTCTGAAAACTTTTGTAGATGAAGCTCGTGCCCGTGGTGCTCAACCTGTATTGGTAACTCCTACCCAAAGACGTCGTTTTGATGAAAATGGTAAGATAGAAAACACTCATTTGGATTTTCCCGATGCAGTACGTTGGTTGGCAGAAAAGGAAAATATACCTTTAATAGACCTGCATGCTATGACACGTGTCTTGTATGAGGCTATGGGAGTAGAGGAGTCTAAACATGCTTTTGTGCACTATCCGGCAAATACTTATCCCGGACAGGATAGACCATTGGCGGATAATACCCATTTTAATCCGTATGGAGCCTATCAGATTGCTAAATGTGTAATTGAAGGTATGAAGAAAGCCGGGTTGCCTGTTGTGAAGTTCCTGAGAGCAGATTACCAGGGATATAACCCGTCACAGCCGGATAATCGCGACTCTTTTAAATGGAATGACATTCCGTTTACGGAAGTGGAAAAGCCGGACGGTAACTAAAGAAGGTTTTAGAACATAAATTACGCGAATCATACAGATATTTTCTTTGATTCTTTAAAGAAATCAGTTCTGTATGATTCGCGTAATTTATATTCTGATACTTATAAAAAGACTTTTAGGGGATCAATCTTTCTAAGTCCGGAATCACTATTTCGCCTCGGTGTAGCTCCAGTAAGCCATTTTCCTGCATGCCATTCAATGCTTTCGATACATTCAGGCGTGTGTCATTAATAGCATTGGCAAGTTCCTCCATCTTTATTTTCAGTATCTTTTCTCCCGAGGGGCGTTCAATGTGTGAGAGTATAAAATCGGTGATACGTGCTTCAAGTCTTTCCGGAACTTCCGTCCACAAACGATTGTAGCAGGTTTGTGCCCGGTTACTGATAATATTCATATAGTTGAGTCGGAAGATTTCGTATCTGAACAAATCGTTCATCACAAACGCTTTACTGATAGTTACGGTATGCACTTCTGTATGGGCTACGTGAGTAGATACATAAGATGTATTCATACCGAACAAGGATTGGGGCTCGATCAGGTAAGGAGCCTGAAAGAACTCTGTAAAGGTGTAAGAATTATCTGTAGATGAGGTAGATGAAGCGATTTCCCCGTTTAAGATAAATACCAACTGTACACATGCTGTACCTTTTTTAACTAAGATTTCGCCCGCCTTATGCTTGGTGAAATGTAATTTTACTTTTCCCAATATACTGGTGAAGTCCTCATGGGCGAGTCCTTGAAATAGTGGCAATTGGAGCAGGGTGTCATACATCGTTTCCATATCTTTATCAACTTCTTGTTTGAAAACAAATGTAGGCATAATAGTTATTTACCGTAAACACTTTGCCTCTCTTTTTGTTTTTTTTATTATTTCTTAAACGTGCTATTCATTCAGGTAATTAAATCTTGCGGAATGCATAAAAATCGATTATCTTTGCAAAAAAAAGGAGGGACACATGTTTGCAGCATTTAACTTACAACAAATGATCAGTGCATTTATCGTACTATTCGCAGTTATTGATATCATTGGTTCTATTCCTATCATTATCAATTTGAAGGAAAAAGGTAAAGAGGTGAACGCATTGAAGGCTACGTTGATATCTTTTGCGTTATTGATAGGCTTCTTCTATGCAGGAGATATGATGTTAAAGTTATTTCATGTGGATATTGAATCGTTTGCCGTTGCGGGTGCATTCGTTATTTTCCTGATGTCTCTGGAGATGATTCTGGATATAGAGATATTCAAGAATCAGGGGCCGATTAAGGAGGCTACTTTAGTGCCGCTGGTTTTCCCGTTGCTGGCAGGTGCAGGTGCTTTCACTACATTACTTTCTCTTCGTGCGGAATACGCCAGTGTTAATATTATCGTTGCTTTGGTGTTGAATATGTTATGGGTATATTTTGTCGTTAGCATGACAGGGCGTGTAGAACGCTTTTTAGGTAAGGGCGGCATCTATATTATCCGTAAGTTTTTCGGCATCATTCTGTTGGCTATCTCGGTGAGGTTGTTTATGGCAAACATTACCTTGCTGGTGGAGGCATTGCAAAAATAGTCATGAAGCACGTGCCCGTGGACACATACAATCCGTAGGCGGTGTCACGGAAAAGGAAAAGTGTTCATTTCTTTCTGATAGGGTTGAAACAGACCGTTTCCCGGATTTCCTGTAGCTGAACTCTCGTCAGAGGGTATTCTGAAGGGGGGTAGCAATTTTTAGTAAATCTTCATCCGATTTTTAGTAAAACTCCAGTGGATTTTTACTAAAAACTGACCGAAGATTTAGTAAAAAAGAAAAGAGGCTTTAGTAAAGGTGTGAGGACGATATAAATAGTAATGATATTTCGTTGAGGGACAACCGTGTCAAAAAGCTTTCTCCTCTTCTTCTCCGGACTCTTCATCGGGTATTCCTTCCTCTTCTTCTTTTTCATCTGCAAACGGGTCCGGTCGTTGAGGCCCATACCCCATGAATGCTATGGCGCATATCGTTCCGGTTATCGCTCCGCTGAGATGTCCTTCCCAGGAAGTGGTTTCTTTGGCAAAGAACGGGAACATATTCCAGATAAGTCCGCCATAAAGAAAGGTGACTAATAAGGAAATCGCAATGAGTGGAACGTGCTTTCGAAGAATGCCGCTGAAAAATAGAAAGAATGCAAGGCCGTAAATGATTCCACTGGCTCCGATGTGCCATCCCGGTTTACCTATAAGAAAGGTGAGTGCACCGCATCCTATCCAGATGGCAAAGAATATATAAGAGGCAATGTGCCGGTAAAAGTAGAACAAGCACCACATCAGAAAGAGTAGCGGTAATGTATTTGCCAGTAAATGCTTCCAGCTGCCATGTACAAGCGGATGTGCGAAGATACCAAATACTCCTCTTTGCTCCATAGGATATACACCTAACCTCCTGAAATCCCAGTCCATGCCGACTTCAAGGAATTTTAGCAAGTAAAGAATAAAAATAAGGAATAACGGTATAACCGCTGCCAGAGCTATCCGGCGGATATCATGCTTCATGTTTCGTACAGGTTTCTGTTATTTTGGTACAATGCTACGAATATTTAAGTAAAAAACGAAAATAAATGAACTTTTTATTTTGCGTATTGTCTTTAATTTGTATTTTTGGGCATCACTACCATACCCGTAAACATAGTAGGCGAGGTATGGAGCATGATGCCTGAACAATTAACCTTTAAATAATGCACAACTATGAGTTATTTACGATTTGACAAGACTCTGATGATCAATCTGGAAGAATCTTTACCAAGGGAGATACTCCGGACAAATAAATCAGGAGCCTATCATTGTACAACGATTGTAGATTGTAACACACGCAAATATCATGGACTATTGGTGATTCCTGTCCCCAATCTCGACGATGAAAATCATGTGCTGCTGTCTTCTTTGGATGAAACGGTAATTCAGCACGGTGCGGAGTTTAACCTGGGGTTGCATAAATATCAAGGAAACCACTTTAGTCCGAACGGACATAAGTATATCCGCGAATTTGATTGCGAACATATCCCGGCGACAACTTACCGTGTTGGAGGAGTTATTCTCCGCAAAGAAAAGATCTTTGTACACCATGAAAACAGAATTTTAATTCGTTATACCTTGGTAGATGCCCATTCGGCAACCACACTTCGTTTCCGCCCTTTCCTGGCATTTCGTAGTGTACGCGAATATACGCACGAAAATCCACAGGCAAACCGCGACTATCAGTTGATAGAAAATGGTATAAAAACTTGTATGTATCCCGGTTATCCTGAGCTCTTCATGCAATTGAATAAGAAGAATGAGTTTCACTATCAGCCGGACTGGTATCGTGGTATCGAATACCCTAAAGAACAGGAACGTGGATATAGTTTTAATGAAGATTTGTATGTTCCCGGATATTTCGAAGTGGATATAAAGAAGGGTGAGAGTATTGTTTTCTCTGCCGGTATCTCTGAGATTTCTCCGCGTAAGTTGAAACAGACATTTGAAGCGGAAGTGGAAGATCGTACGCCACGCGACAGTTTTTATCACTGTCTGCAGAACTCGGCCCACCAGTTCCATAACAAGCAGGGTAATGATCATTATGTATTGGCCGGATATCCCTGGTTCAAGTGTCGTGCCCGCGACCTGTTTGTATCTTTGCCTGGATTGACGCTGGCAGTAGATGAACAGAATGAGTTCGAAGATGTTATGGTAACTGCTGAAAAGGCTATACGTGAGTTTATCAATGGTGAGCCCGTCAGCTATAAGATCTACGAAATGGAAGATCCCGATGTATTGTTATGGGCTATATGGGCATTGCAACAATATGCTAAAGAAACCTCTCGTGAACAATGTCGCCAGAAATATGGCCGTTTGCTGGAGGATATCATGGATTACATCCGTAGCCGTAAGCATGATAATCTTTTCCTGCATGAAAATGGTCTGCTATATGCCAATGGAACAGAGAAAGCTATTACCTGGATGAATTCTACGGTAAATGGTCGTCCGGTAACACCACGTACAGGATACATTGTGGAAGTGAACTCTTTGTGGTATAATGCACTTCGCTTCATAGCCGATCTGGTCCGTGAAGCTGGTAATGTTCATCTGGCAGATGAACTGGATGCCCAGGCTGAAATAACCGGGAAGTCCTTTGTAGAGATTTTCCGTAATGAGAGTGGTTATCTGTTCGATTATGTAGATGGATATATGATGGACTGGAGCGTCCGTCCCAATATGATATTTACCGTTGCCTTTGATTATTCTCCGCTGGACCGGGCACAGAAAAAACAAGTGCTTGATATTGTGACGAAAGAGTTGCTTACTCCGAAAGGTCTGCGTACTCTCAGTCCGAAGAGTGGGGGGTACAATCCTAATTATGTTGGTCCTCAGATTCAGAGAGATTATGCTTATCACCAGGGTACAGCCTGGCCTTGGCTTATGGGTTTCTATATGGAGGCGTACCTGCGTATTTACAAGATGAGCGGTGTATCATTCGTGGAGCGTTATCTGATTGGTTTTGAAGATGAGATGACGAGTCATTGTATTGGTTCGCTCCCCGAACTCTTTGATGGTAATCCACCGTTCAGAGGTCGTGGTGCAGTATCTTTTGCTATGAATGTGGCTGAAATACTGCGCATCTTGAAATTGTTGTCTAAGTATAATTTATAAGAGGAGGAACGAAAATGAAAGTTTTAATGTTTGGATGGGAGTTCCCCCCGCATATCTTAGGTGGCTTGGGAACTGCCAGCTACGGTCTGACGAAGGGAATGTCCCAGCAGGAAGATATGGAAATTACTTTCTGTATTCCAAGGCCGTGGGGCGATGAAGACCAGAGCTTCTTGCGTATCATAGGCATGAATAGCACTCCTGTAGTGTGGCGTGATGTAAACTGGGATTATGTTCAGGGACGTGTAGGTTCTTATATGAACCCCCAACTCTATTATGATTTACGTGATCATATTTATGCCGATTTCAATTATTTGCATACTAATGATCTCGGTTGTATCGAGTTTTCCGGCCGTTATCCGGCCAACTTGCACGAAGAGATCAATAACTATTCTATTGTAGCCGGTGTTGTGGCACGTCAACAAGAGTTTGAGATCATCCACTCACATGACTGGTTGACGTATCCTGCAGGTATTCATGCCAAACAGGTATCAGGCAAACCGTTGGTAATCCATGTGCACGCCACCGACTTTGACCGTAGCCGTGGTAATGTGAATCCCACTGTGTATGCCATTGAGAAGAATGGAATGGATCATGCCGATCACATTATGTGTGTAAGCGAGCTGACTCGTCAAACGGTTATTCATAAGTATTTCCAGGATCCACGCAAGGTATCTACCGTGCATAATGCAGTTTCTCCGCTTCCGCAGGAAATACAGGATATCGTACCGCAGAAGAAACCGAATGAAAAGGTGGTGACTTTCTTAGGTCGTATTACTATGCAAAAAGGACCTGAGTATTTCGTAGAAGCTGCTGCAATGGTATTACACCGTACTCGTAACATCCGTTTCGTAATGGCGGGTAATGGTGATATGATGAACCAGATGATTCGTTTGGTAGCTGAACGCGGTATTGCCGACCGCTTCCATTTCCCCGGTTTCATGAAAGGAAGTCAAGTGTATGAAATGCTGAAGGCAAGTGATGTGTATATCATGCCCTCTGTTTCGGAACCATTTGGTATTTCTCCTTTGGAAGCTATGCAGTGTAGTGTACCTACCATTATCTCTAAACAATCCGGTTGTGCCGAGATTTTGGAGAAATGTATTAAGACCGATTATTGGGATATCCACGCTATGGCAGATGCGATTTATGCTATCTGTACTTATCCTGCCCTTTATGAATACTTGCGTGACGAAGGTAAGAAGGAAGTGGATGCCATTAAGTGGGAAGATGTGGGATTGAAAGTGCGCCGCATCTACGAAGAGGTCATTAAACAATATAATAGATAACAATAAAACAATATAGATATGAGAACCATCTGTCTTTATTTTGAGATTCATCAAATCATTCACCTGAAACGCTATCGTTTCTTTGATATAGGTACGAATCATTATTACTATGATGATTATGCCAACGAATATAGTATCAACGAAGTTGCCGAACGTTCCTATATTCCTGCATTGAGTGCGCTCATTGACATGGCAAAGAATTCCGGAGGTGCATTTAAGGTAGCTTTATCGATTTCCGGTGTGGCTTTGGAACAGTTGGAAATCCATGCACCGGCTGTCATTGATCTGCTACATCAGTTGAATGACACGGGATGTTGTGAGTTCCTCGCCGAGCCTTATTCTCATGGGCTTTCTTCTTTGGCAAATGAGGATTGTTTTAAAGAAGAAGTGAAGCGTCAGTGTGCTAAGATGAAACAAATGTTCGGTAAGTCACCGAAGGTATTCCGTAACTCCAGCTTGATTTACTCTGATGAAATAGGAGGACTGGTAGCAAGTATGGGCTTTAAAGGTATGTTGACTGAAGGTGCCAAACATATTTTGGGTTGGAAGAGCCCGCACTATGTATATCATTGCACTCATAACCCCAACTTGAAATTGTTGCTGCGTGATTTTAAACTTTCAGATGATATAAGTTTGCGTTTTTCTAACTCGGAATGGAGTGAGTATCCGTTGTTTGCAGATAAATATATTGGCTGGATTGATGCTTTGCCACAGGAAGAACAGGTTATCAATATCTTTATGGAACTGAGTGCTTTGGGAATGTCCCAGCCACTTTCATCCAATATCTTGGAATTCCTGAAGGCGTTGCCTGCTTGTGCAAAAGATAAAGGTATTGCATTCTCTACGCCAACAGAGATTATCAGTAAATTGAAATCGGTATCCCAACTGGATGTGCCATATCCTATGTCTTGGGTTGATGAGGAAAGAGACACCAGTTGCTGGTTGGGTAACAGTATGCAACGCGAAGCTTTCAATAAGCTATATAGCATTGCTGAACGTATCCATTTGTCTGATGACCGTCGTATCAAGCAGGATTGGGATTATTTGCAGGCAAGTAATAACTTCCGCTTTATGACTACGAAAAATAGTGGTGTAGGTTTGAATAGGGGTATTTATGAATCTCCGTATGATGCTTTCACCAACTATATGAATGTTTTGGGTGATTTCATCAAACGGGTAGAGTCGCTTTATCCAATGGATATAGACAATGAGGAACTGAATGCCTTGTTGACGACTATTAAGAATCAAGGTGATGAAATTGATGAATTGCATAAAGAATTAGAACAATTACAGACTAAGTTGGAAAAAGGGGAAGCTGCTCCGGTAAAGGCTGTCAAAGCAACAACAGCTAAAACTAAAGCCCCGGCAGCAAAGAAACCAGCGACAAAGAAAGTGACTAAGAAAGAAGTTGCTAAGTAGTCCACTTCTTTTAGAGTATATCAACAAAAAAGCCTTCCGTTCAAATGAACGAAAGGCTTTTTTGTTGATATACTTTTTAGGAAAAGCTTACTTATTAAATGTGGTGTAAGTTACCTCCAACTTTAGTGGATTCTTAACTTTGTCACCTTCTTTAGCCGGGCCACCTTTCAGTTTAGCATATCCTGGTCTCAAGTCATTCTGGATGCCAGTCATTGTTTTAGTGTTGTTACTTGTATCGTAACTGATTGTAACAGGGATCAGGTATACTGTTTTCCAGTCTTCTTCCCATTGTTTATCTTTCTCATCAGTCCAAGCACTGCCAGCTTCTTCTTTTGCTTTTTTCTTTGCAGCATCCTTTCCTTTGATGCAGGTTGTAACCAAACGGGCAATATTATTAAATGTATATTGGTTAGTTGTTACATTATTATGTGCCACTGTAAAGGAAGTGACATTGTCCGGTAACTTGTTTTCTTCAAAGAAACTCTTGAATTCTACTTTACGTAACAATAAAACCTCACTTGGAGCACTCATACTGAATTCATAATCACTTTTTTCATTGTAATTAGTGAAAGTCAGTTTTACGGCATTAAGCGTATCATTAGATAACTTTTCATAGATTTCGTCATATGGCAAAATTGCTTCTGTGAAAATTCCGGCAGGAGATTTGATGTATGTCCAATCTTCTATCTTGGCAAGCTCTGCAATTTTATCAGAATTGAGGAATTGATTAGCTTGAATAACTTCTTTTGTAGAAGCAAATTCAGTTTGCCATCTATAAGCTGTAGAATCCTGACCTTCGAAACCTTCCTGTTTACGTTTATAAGGTACTTTGGTAGTATCATTCAATACATAGTACTGATATTTCATTTGTAAGTCTACACGGTCTACGTAAAGTACGGTTCCGTCTCCATAATCGCTTTTTATATATACACCTTTGAATACATTTTCAATGAAAGCATCGGAGTTCTTGAAATATTCGGGATGACTCTGGCAAAGATCAATCCAATCATTTCCAAATTTGTCCTTGTCGAGTGTGAAAATAACACTTGGATAGTATGTTTTGTTACCATTACTATCGGTTTCGTTCCTTTCTTCATCCGTTACGCTTGTATCATAAGCTGTATAGGCTCTGCGACCCAATAATGACTTTGTAGGATTCAGCCAGTCATAATAATCTGTCGGCTTGATATTGGTATAACGGTTACGCTCTAATTTTTTGTCCAATTCATATGCACTCATACGGCAGGCATTCAGAGAGTCACCGAACCATGTAGAGTAGAAAACAACTAAACGTACACCTGCTACTGTATCATCAGTCAAAATACCGGTTTTCTTATCAAAATCATACTTCTCAGGAAAACTGAAGTCATCTATACAGTTCAATTCCGTCAGGAAGCTGGCTTCGTAATACCCGAATTGAGGATCTGTAAAACGGCCTACATATCCGGTACTGGTTTTTGCAAATACAGAATCAGCAACCACAGAACGTGTAGTCACATCGAATGTTGTCGTATGTGCGCTAATACCGTCAGATCCGGGTAACATTCCTATTCCTAACGTTCCGGTATTATCATCGCAACCAAAGAAAGTAAGGGTTGCTGCTAAAAGCAATGCTCCTAAGTACTTAACTTTCATAGTTTTCTTTGTTATCTTGTTTATTTTTGTTCTGTTTCCCACACTTTATCGTAGAACTCATTACAAGCCTCGGCAAATGTTTCGGGAGTTTGATATTCTAAAATCGGTTTTCCTGCCTGGCGGGCATATTCCATAACCTCTTCGTTAACATTTTCACTTTGCTGAATTACTCCATCCGAATAATCGATAGCCAGTTTACACAGCGTAGCATAGTCTACAGGAGCTTTCAGATGAGCCATATCTTTTTTTGTAACGCCTTTCAATACCAATCTGTTTACAAAATCAGCATTGAATGATTCTTTGAAGTCATCTTCAAAAACAGAAAATACTACTTTAGCGTCACGGAATGAAGGCTCGTCCTTATATGCTTTCTTGATATACAAAGGAGCTAAGGCAGTCATCCAGCCATGACAATGGATGATATCCGGGCACCAGCGTAACTTCTTTACCGTCTCCAGTACACCGCGTGCATAGAATATAGCACGGCTGTCATTATCTCCATATTCCACGCCATTCTCATCAGCAGCCTGCAAGCGATTCTGGAAATAATCATCGTTGTCGATGAAATATACCTGCATGCGGGCAGATTGAATGGAAGCAACTTTAATAATAAGGGGGTGGTCGGTATCGTCAATAATCAGATTCATACCGGAGAGGCGTATCACTTCGTGCAATTGGTTTCTGCGCTCATTGATATTCCCCCATTTAGGCATGAATGTTCTAATTTCTCTGCCTTTTTCCTGGATTGCTTGAGGTAGGTTTCTGCCTACAAGGGACATTTCGGATTCTGGTACGTAAGGAGTAATCTCTTGGGTAATAAATAAAACCTTATTCGCCTTTGTCATAATAACAATGTTCTCAATTATTCTGCAAAGATATAAAAAAAATCGGGCACTTGAGCAAATAAGGCGACTCTATAATTCCTTATGAATTGTTAACTGCTTGTTAATCAGTGATGCTTTGTCTCAAAGAGGAGTGCTGCTTAAGTAGAACTTTTGCATTAATTTGCGATATTTCTTCTTTATATGCTAAATAATAGTTTATTTTGCACCGCTTTTGCGAACAACTAAGTTATTATATAACCTATAAAAATGGAAATAGTACATACTATCAAGGACTTGCAGGCCGGACTTTCGGATTTACGGGCCCAAGGTAAAAAGGTAGGATTGGTGCCTACAATGGGTGCCCTGCATGCCGGTCATGCGTCATTGGTGAAACGTTGTGTTGCTGAAAATGATGCTGCGGTAGTGAGTGTTTTTGTAAACCCGACACAGTTTAACGACAAGAACGATTTAGAGAAATATCCCCGTACGCTGGATGCCGATTGTGCTTTGTTGGAAGCTTGCGGTGCTGCGTTTGTATTCGCTCCTTCGGTTGCGGAGATGTATCCCGAACCGGATACGCGCCAGTTTAGCTATGCGCCGTTGGATACGGTGATGGAAGGTGCGTTTCGTCCGGGACATTTCAATGGTGTTTGCCAGATTGTGAGCAAGCTGTTTGATGCAGTGAAGCCGGACCGCGCTTACTTCGGAGAGAAAGATTTCCAGCAGTTGGCTATCATTCGTGAGATGGTGCGTCGGATGAATTATTCGTTGGAAATAGTGGGTTGCCCTATTATACGTGAAGAGGATGGGCTGGCTCTGAGTAGTCGTAACGCACGTTTATCTGCTGAAGAACGCAAAAATGCTTTAAAAATATCGCAAACATTATTTGAAAGTCGTACCTTTGCGACTTCTCATACAGTTGCTGAGACTCAGAAGTTTGTAGAAGATACTATTGCGGCCGCTCCCGGTTTGCGTCTGGAATACTTTGAACTGGTGGATGGCAACACGTTGCAGAAAATAGCCAATTGGGAAGATACGGCGTATGCTGTAGGTTGCATTACAGTATTCTGTGGTGAGGTTCGCTTGATTGACAACATTAAGTATAAAAAGTAATAAACCTAAAAAGAGAGATCAGACCTTATGATGATTGAAGTGCTGAAGTCGAAAATCCATTGCGCTCGTGTCACAGAAGCTAACCTCAATTATATGGGAAGCATTACGATTGACGAGGACTTGCTGGATGCGGCCAATATGATTGCCGGTGAAAAAGTGTACATAGCCGACAACAATAATGGCGAACGTTTTGAAACCTATATTATTAAAGGTGAACGTGGTTCGGGCAAAATATGTCTGAATGGTGCGGCAGCCCGTAAGGTGCAGCCGGACGATATCATCATTATTATGTCGTATGCTTTGATGGATTTTGAAGAAGCCAAATCGTTCAAGCCGTCGGTGATTTTCCCTGATCCGGCAACGAACAAAGTGGTGAAATAAACGGGAAGAAAAACGGTGAAAAACTTGACTTTAGCTGTTTGATTCCGTATCTTTGTCCATGTAATCCTGATTTAGTTTCGGGAACGAAGATAGTAAGAGGAGTGACGCAAGTTGCCCCTCTTTTTTTGTGCCTGTATGTAGGGTTTATCAGAAGATACTATGTTTGGGTTCATAATATACCATGTAATCGCTCGAAACATACCATCTGTTTAGGGCAAATGAATGATGTAATCGGAGTAAACAGATCATCTATTTTGGAAAAAGAAAAGCGGAAAGACCGAAATCTTCCCGCTTTGTTAATGTTATGTAAACTTGCTCTTGACAAATTCTGCTTATTTGCTCAGTTGCTCATGCATAGCAGCAGCGGCTTTTCGTCCGTCGCCCATAGCAAGAATAACGGTAGCACCACCACGAACAATATCACCACCGGCATAAATGGTCGGAATAGACGACTGCATGTTCTCATTTACTGCAATCGTGCCTTTGCGTCCCATTTCCAGTCCCGGAATGGAAGAAGGTACAATCGGATTAGGAGAAACTCCGACGCTGACGATAGCCAGGTCTATATCAATAGTTTCTGTTGCACCTGGGATTGCTACAGGGCTACGGCGTCCGGAAGCATCCGGTTCGCCAAGCTCCATTTTTTGCAGAATAACTTGTTTCACCTTTCCTTGTTCGTCGGCAATGTATTCTATCGGATTATGCAGCGTGAGGAACTCCACACCTTCTTCTTTGGCATGTTTTACCTCTTCGATACGCGCAGGCATTTCCTCTTCGGAGCGACGATAAATAATCATAGCACGTTCGGCCCCCAAACGACGTGCAGTACGTACTGAGTCCATAGCTGTGTTTCCGCCACCGATAACGGCTACGTTTTTACCGAAAGGAACCGGAGTATCAGAGTCTTCGCTTGCTGCATCCATCAGGTTGACACGCGTCAGGTATTCATTGGATGACAGAATATTGATGGAATTTTCTCCCGGAATATTCATAAAGTTAGGCAATCCGGCACCGGATGCCACGAATACACCTTTGAAACCTTCTTCTTCCAACTGTTCCACACTGATAGTCTTACCTATGATACAGTCTTTAATAAAGTTAACCCCCATCTTGGCAAGATTGTCAATCTCCACATCCACCACTTTGTTCGGCAGGCGGAATTCGGGGATACCATACTTCAGTACACCGCCTATCTCGTGAAGAGCTTCAAAGACAGTAACATCGTAACCATATTTAGCCATATCTCCGGCAAAAGAAAGTCCGGCAGGTCCGGAGCCAATGACGGCAATCTTAATACCATTCTTTTCTTTGATTTCCGGTACGGAGATTTGCCCGCTTTCACGTTCATAGTCAGCGGCGAATCGTTCCAGATAGCCGATAGCTACCGGCTTTTCTTTCATTTTCAGGTGGATACATTTTGACTCGCACTGTTTTTCCTGCGGGCAAACACGACCGCAAACAGCAGGCAGGGCACTGGTTTCTTTCAGCGTCTTGGCAGCTTCAAGTATTTCTCCGCGTTCAATGTTTTTGATGAAACGAGGAATATCAATACCTACGGGACAACCTTCCATGCAACCTGGGTTTGCGCAATCGAGGCAACGCTTAGCTTCCGTCAGGGCTTGTTCCTCTGTCAGCCCCTGATTTACTTCCTCTTTGCGACTATGTGAGCGGTATTCCGGATCGAGTTCGTTCATTTCAACACGCGGAATAGCGGTACGTTCTTTGGGTTTCATTGCCTTGCGAAGTTCCAAACGCCATGCGGCATTACGACTTTTCTCGTCTACTTCCTGTGCAGATTCCGGTATAACTTTGCAAGATTCGCCTTCTTCAAGTTTGTGCATTTCCTCGCGTTCGATGCTCTTGAAAGCACCCATGCGCTTCAACATCTCGTCGAAGTCTACCTGATGGCCATCAAATTCCGGGCCGTCTACACAAACGAATTTGGTCTTTCCGCCGATGGTGATGCGGCAAGCACCGCACATACCTGTACCATCCACCATGATCGTATTCAGCGAAACATCGGTCGGTATTTCATATTTCTTAGTCAGCAAACAAACAAATTTCATCATGATGGCGGGGCCGATGGCAAAACATTTGTCCACTTTCTCTCGTTTAATGACTTCCTCAACGCCTTCGGTTACCAATCCTTTGCGTCCGTATGAACCATCATCGGTCATAATGATGACCTCGTCTGCGCTTTCACGCATTTCTTTTTCAAGGATAATCAGCTCTTTACTACGTCCGGCAAGTACGGCGATCACGCGGTTACCGGCAGCTTTTAAAGCCTGTACGATAGGGAGCATGGGAGCTACGCCTACACCACCACCTGCACAAACCACTGTTCCGAAGTTTTCAATATGAGTAGCTTGTCCCAACGGACCTACCACATCGGTGATGTAATCGCCCTCATTCAGTTCGCAAAGGCGGGTAGAGGAGAGGCCAACTTCCTGTACTACCAAAGTGATAGTACCGCGTACGGTGTCAGCCGCTGCAATTGTCAATGGCATACGTTCGCCTTTTTCGCCTACACGTACAATGACGAAGTGTCCTGCCTTACGTGAACGGGCTATTAAAGGTGCCTCAATCTCTAATTTAAAAACCTTTTCAGAAAAATGTTCTTTGCTAATGATTTTGTTCATTATCTATAAAATTTGTTGGTATAATTACGTAATTACTTTCAGAATGTTACGGATTGCAAAGATACGGGTTATTTGGTAAAAACAAAGAAAGTTTCTTCTAAAAAGCTGTGTAACTGATGTGGGCGAATGATAATTCGCTCCTACCAGGCCATATCGACGTAATAGTATAAACGTCTGAGGTTACCTGTGTAAGAGCGAATCATTATTTGCCTGCCAGTATAGCGCAGTTATTTTTAGTCAATCATTTCAAAACCCGTATACGGCACCAGTGCCTTTGGGATACGGATACCTTCCGGAGTTTGATTGTTTTCCAGTAAAGCGGCAACGATACGTGGTAATGCCAATGCAGATCCGTTCAATGTATGGCAAAGTTCTGTTTTCTTTTCTCCACTGCGGTAACGGCATTTCAAGCGATTAGCCTGATAAGTATCGAAGTTAGAAACGGAACTTACTTCCAGCCAACGCTTCTGTGCCTCGGAATAAACCTCGAAGTCGAAGCAAAGGGCGGCTGTAAAGCTCATGTCGCCGCCACACAGGCGAAGGATGCGATATGGCAATTCCAGTTTCTGCAACAATCCTTCTACATGGTCCAGCATCTCTTTGTGAGACTGTTTGGAATGTTCCGGCTTATCAATGCGTACCAATTCTACTTTAGAAAATTCGTGCAGACGATTCAAACCGCGCACATCTTTACCGTAAGATCCGGCTTCGCGACGGAAACACTGCGTGTAAGCACAGTTCTTGATCGGAAGTTGCTTTTCTTCTAGAATCACATCACGATAGATATTTGTTACGGGAACTTCAGCTGTCGGAATGAGATATAAATCGTCTACTTCACAATGGTACATCTGACCTTCCTTATCGGGCAACTGGCCTGTTCCGTAACCGGAAGCTGCATTTACCACTGTCGGAGGCATGATTTCCAGATAGCCAGCCTTGCGGGCTTCGTCCAGGAAGAAGTTGATCAGTGCGCGTTGCAACTGTGCACCTTTTCCTTTGTAAACCGGGAATCCGGCTCCTGTGATTTTTACGCCCAAGTCGAAGTCTATCAAATCATATTTCTTCGTCAGTTCCCAATGAGGCAGTGCATCTTTGGGAAGTTCGGTCTCCATGCCACCCATTTTCTCTACTACATTATCTTCAGCGCCTACACCTTCGGGTACTTCATCATAAGGTACATTAGGGATAGTATAGAGTAGATTCTGCATATCTTCGGCGGCCTGATCCATTTCAGCCTGCAAAGTCTTGTTAGTTTCTTTTAGCTCGGCTACACGACTTTTGGCAGTTTCAGCTTCCTCTTTCTTTCCTTCCTTCATCAGTTGTCCGATAGATTTGGAAATAGAGTTCACTTCAGAGAGGTTATTATCTAATACAGACTGTGTGCTACGTCTTTTGTCGTTAAAGGCAATTACTTGGTCTATTGTCTCTTTAGCATTTTTGAAATGCTTCTTTTCCAGTCCGCGGATCACCGCGTCGGTGTTTTCTGTAATTTGTTTGATGGTAAGCATATCTTGATACTTTGTTTTGATTAAAATCTTGATTTGAGAGCACAAAGATAAGTAAAAAACAAATAAGGTGTTGTTTTTGTTATAAAAAGAAAGGGATGCAATCCATTGGATTACATCCCTTTTCTTTATTTTTTATTCTGAAACTTACGCTTCTGCGTTTTCAGCGGGGATTACAGATACATAACGTCTGTCTTCCTTGGTTACTTTGAACTGTACAGTTCCGTCTACTAAAGCGAAAAGAGTGTGGTCTTTACCCATACCGATGTTGTTACCCGGGTGGAATTCAGTACCTCTTTGACGAACGATGATGTTACCAGCTTTGCAAACTTCGCCACCAAATATCTTAACGCCTAATCTCTTGCTCTGTGATTCGCGGCCGTTCTTAGAACTACCGACACCTTTTTTATGTGCCATTTCTTCTTACTGTTTTAAATTGATTAAGCTACTACTTCTGTGATTGTTAACTCTGTGAATTGTTGACGGTGACCGTTCAACTTGCGATGACCTTTTCTTCTTTTCTTGTGGAAAATGAGAACTTTGTCACCTTTTACCAGGCTTGATACAATCTGGCAAACTACTTTTGCACCTTCTACGGTGGGAGCACCTACGGTGATAGCACCTTCTTTGTCTACCAAAAGAACTTTGTCAAATTCTACTGTTGTACCGTTTTCTGCATTCTGGATGTGGTGTACAAACAGCTTTTTGCCAGCTTCTGCTTTAAATTGCTGACCGTTGATTTCTACAATTGCGTACATTTCTTATATATAATGTATAAGTTAGCTCCGTCGGGTGGTCTCTAATCACTTAGAAAGCACTTTGTCGAACCCGGTGCGGAATAATCGGGCACAAAAGTACTTCTTTTATTTGGAACAGACAAACGTTTCTTCCTCTTTTTTTGAGGAATAGATTTAGGAAATCTGTCAGGAAGGGATTCTTGCAAGTCTGCTTCATACCAACTCCGTGTCAAGGCCGTACCAACTCCGTATCAAGTCCAAGCGTATAGATACGGAGAAGACACGGAGTAAATAAGACTCAGATATAATGAATATACGGGACCTATTCATAAAGCCTTGAGTACTGAACCAAGCAAACTTATAAGAGGGAATAAAACATTAAGTTCATTTTCTTTTTTTTTAGAATATTCTTCCTTGCATGATTTATAATGTCTATCTTTGCACTCGGATTTAAGAATCCGGCTTTCGGGTGCTTCGTGATATATCTTATCAAACGAGGTGAAAAGGGAATCAGGTGAAACTCCTGAACAGACCCACTGCTGTGAGCTTCATTAAACTTTTCGGATAAATTCTACACTTGTCCACTGTCCGTATAGGATGGGAAGGACTTCCGGAGAGGAAGCGAGTCAGAAGACCTGCCTGCAAAGTCTGCAATCTACAGTTTCGGGGGAAAAGGAACTTAAGAGATTCACATTGCTTCAACTCATATTGTTATAGATATGAGAGGTCATTGCTCTGACTTCGTACCTCGAAACATAACGGAAAATAATTGTGTGTATGCAGAAGAAACGCATTTTGAGGTTATGTTGTGCAGTGCTAATGGTATCATTATCCGCCTGCGAATATGAGGATGATTTTCCTGCCGGAGTGGGCGAGGGTAATATCGAAGCTATTGTTTTGAACGAGGGAAGAATAGGTACGAATATGGGAGCTATATCTGTATTGTACCGTAACGGGATGGTGAGTCCCGATGTCTTTCGTGTTGTGAATAACCGACCGTTAGGGGATGTAGCACAATCTATTACGATGATTAATGGGAAGTACTTCATCGCTTTGAACAATTCTAAGAAAATCGAGATTGTGAATTCCAAGACTTTCGAATCCGAAGGTACGATACTTTATACACAGGCAGGATTACCACGTCAGATTGTGGCTATATCGGATACTACTGCTATCGTTTCCGATCTTTTAAGTAACAATGTCTCCGGTGTTGATTTGCCCAGCCAGCTGGTACGGATTCGTACCGTGCCTCCTTATGGTACTCCCTTGGAATATATCGTTATCAGAAAATGGGTAGAATATATGGAAGTGTCTGAACATAAACTTTTGGGTATTACAGCAAAAGGGGTTTATGTGTTCGATCTGGACAATATTACTCTGGAAGGAAGCCGCATGATAGAAGAAGTCTATAATGAGGAAGTCACTAAAACCTGTAAATTGCTGAAAGACAAAAATGGCAAGATATGGGCTTTGATGAACGAACGTGATAAAGGCAAACTTACTGCTATCCTGTTAAAGTGTATTGATCCGCAGACGGAGAAGGTAGTGACTACTTACAGACTGCCTTTTGTCAGTAAGAATGAAGCCAAAGAAGGGGATGTAACCGGAACTATCAGCTATAACCGGACTGACATGGATGCTACTAAAACTCTGATCTATTTTAGTGTGCGAACCTGCAAACCGGGTCTTCCGAATGACTCACAACAAAGTATTTATACGTTGAATACGGATGATGGCACTTTTAAATTACATCGTCATGTACCTGGAGTAGATATGATGTATGGTTGTGGAGTAAGTCCGCAAGGGGAAGTGTATATCTGCGACTGTCTGGACTATTCGGCACAGCGTGGCTATATTCGTCATTATAAAGAGAGTGGAAATGTTGAAAGTTACCGTGTTGGTATTTATCCCAATCAGGTCTATTTCCCTGAATCATCCGAAGTTCAATAATCTAAGTTTATGAGAAAACTGTTTTTCCTGATAGTTGCCGCATGCCTGCTGGTGACTGATGCGATAGCTCAAAAAAAGGATACGATTGCCTATGGCCTGAATCTGGATGAGGTGCAGATTGTAGCCCGTCGGATACGTCATGCCAATGAAGCAAATGCCGGTGCAAAAGTGACGCATCTTGAGCCTGAATTGCTGCAAATCAATAAAACCCGTTCGTTTTCTGAGTTATTGACCGAAAATTCAGCTACCTACATTAAGAGCCTGGGCACGGGAGCATTATCTACAGCCTCTTTCCGTGGAGGAAGTGCTGCGCAAACCCGGGTCAACTGGAATGGAATCAACATCACGCCGCCGATGTCCGGAGTGTTTGACTTTTCGCAGTTCCCTGTCTTCTTTGCCGACAACGTGAACCTTTATTATGGAAGCAGTCATGTGAAGAGTGGTACCGGTGCTGTGGGTGGGAGTGTAAACATCTTCAATGATCCGGAGTGGGGAAAGGGAGTTACAGGTAAATTTTTTGGAGAATATGGTTCTTATAACACATATACCGGAGGAACACAGATTAATGTAAGTGGCAAACGGGTGGTTTCGAAAACACGTTTGTTTTATCAGCATTCGGATAATGACTATACTTATATTAATAAAGTACTTACTAATGAAGCTTTCCGTGAGAAGCGGCAAGATGCCAAATATTCACAATGGAGTGCGATGCAGGAAGGGTACTTTAAACTGAATCCGTACGCACAACTGGCTGCTGTAGGCTGGATACAACAAGGGAAGCGTATGTTGCCCCAACCATTAGGCATTGTGGGAAAGACACACGAACAGCAGAATGAAACGAATATTCGCGGGTATGTAGGGTTCGACTACGTGCGTGGCATCCATGAATTTCATGTAAAAGGCGCATGGCTTTATTATCGTCTGAAGTATGACAAATGGTTTGATGGCGGGTTGTTCGACCCGGAAGGCAATATCAACTCTTCGCAGACATGGCAGGGGGTTGCTGATTATTCGTGTGCACCTGTTGACGAGTTGGTATTGAATGCTACGCTTACCTATACACACGACTTGGTAAATGTGAGTAGTTACATTGATGTGGATTCCGCTAAGTACCTGATAGACGATGTGTATTATAATATACCGGTACCCGAACCGCCATTGAAGCATCATCGCAATGTATTGTCGTTGCAAGCTTCGGCGAACTGGACATTATTGCCATGGTTACAACTGCATGGACAGTATATGTTCGAGCAGAATAATAGCCGGAACGTGTCTACATGGTCGGCTGGTTTTGCCACAAACTTTTTCGATAAGACCTTCTACGTAAAAGGTAGCATGTCGTATAATTATCGTTTTCCCAGTATGAATGATCTTTATTGGCGTCCCGGTGGAAATCCTGATGTGAAACCCGAAGACGGCTATTCTTATGACGCAGCCATCGGTTATAAGAATGATTTAACCTCCTGGATGACATTGAATGCAGAAGCGTCCGGTTATCTGATGCATATTGACAATTGGATATTGTGGCTTCCAAAAGATGGCAACCAGTGGATATGGACACCTCAGAACAAACGTAATGTCCTCTCGATGGGAGCAGAGTTTACTGGTAAAATGGTGCTTAGCTTTGGAGATTTCAAGACTACACTTTCCGGTAATTTCAGCTGGGCTCGTTCGCGTACGCGGAAGAAGCAGCATGTAGATGATAACTCTTATATGCAGCAGATCCCTTATGTGCCCGAATTGAAATGGAATGCACGGCTGGCGTTCGATTATAAAAAAGCCTTTTGTTCGTGGCAGACTACTTATATAGGTAAACGTTATGTCACAACTGATGAATCTTATTCAACCCGTCCTTATACGGTTCATAACTTATTAGTGGGTTATTTGTGGAAATTAGGGAACGGCATGCAGCTTACTTCGCAAGTACGTGTGGATAACATTCTGAATACCTATTATGAATCGACACAATACTATCCGATGCCATTGCGTAATGTGCTGTGCTCGTTGATGTTTGAATTTTAGTTTTTAATTTTTTATATACTAACAATGAAGAAGAACATTATTTATTTTTTATCATGCCTTGTCCTTACGGTAGGACTAGTATCTTGTAGTGATGATGACAAAGAACCGTTGTCGCCTTTAACAGTTGTGATAGAGGGTGCCGAAGCACAAGAAGTAGTGCAAGGTGCAACTCTGAATTTAAAGGCTGTAGTAGAAGGAAGTTCAGAAGTGAAATATGTCTGGACATTGAATGGTAAGGAAGTTTCTACCACCCCTGCTTATGAGTTTACTGCGACGGATCTTGGAAAAAGTGAAATTCAACTGAAAGTTTCAAATGCGGAGCAAGGTGAAGCAGCAGCCAAGTTAGACCTCGACGTGTATGGAAAGTATAAGTATGGAACCTTTATACTGAACGAAGGTGCAGCTTGGGGAGGTGATAAAGGTGGCTACCTAATCTTTATAAGTCCGGAGGGAGAACTTGTGGAGAAGGCTTTCCAAAAAGAGAACAATGGATCATGGTTAGGCAGTGTTCCGCAGGATGTGTTTATTGCCAACAATAAAATGTATATTGTTTCTCAAAACGGAGGTAACGAGGGAGGCTTTTTAACGATAGTCAATGCTGAAACATTGAAACTGGAAACCGCTTTTGGTGATGAATTGAAGAGTCAGGTAAGTTGGCCTACACATGTAGCAGTGTTGGGCGATGATAACATTTATCTGCGTGATAACGGAGGTATTAAGTTGTTTCATCCTTCTACAGGAGAAGCGACTCTTATCGAAGGAACGAAAGGAGCCAGAAAAAATACGATGGCAGTTGTTGGAGGAAAAGTTTTTGCTTCGCAAAACAAGAATCTTCTTGTCATAGAATCCGGAAAGGATAAAGTATCGGCAACGGTTGAATTTGACGGTAATATTTCGGGTGTGGTAAAATCATCAGATAATAACGTTTGGGTATCGGTTTCAACTGGTAAAATAGCTAAAGTCAGTGCCAAAGATTATTCAATTATAAAAGAAAACGATTTGTCGTCGAATACAGATGCTACAAAAACGTTGTCAGCTTCATTTGCTGCTGCTCCCAGTATAACAGCCAAAGGAGATACATTGTATATGAGTGGTCTTGCTACTAAAATTTACCGTCATATTTTTAGTACTAATGAAACTAAACTGATGGTAGATGTTAAAGAGATGGTAGAAAATGCCAATATCGTTTATAATACAGTTACTGTTGATCCGGTAACGGAAGGAGTTTATTTCAATACGATAAAAGGATATGGAGATAATGTGGGTATCAATCAGATTAGTATATTCGATTTTAGTGGTGCAACTCCTACTTTGAAAGCACATTATAATGATTGTACAAGATATCCGGCTGGAGTCTTCTTTACTTCTAATTTTAGATAACTATGAAGAATAATATTATCTATTTTTTATCATGTCTTGTCCTTGCTATAGGATTGGAATCTTGTAGTAGCGATGATTCCAACGACAATGCTTTACTACTCTCAGTATCCATTGTCGATGGTGAAAAACAAGATGTTGCACTTGGAAAATCTCTCACCTTGGAGGCGAAAGTGGAAAATGGTGAAAATGCTCGTTTTGAGTGGACAGTGGATGGTGAGAAGGTATCAACTGAACTGAAGTATGTGTTTACTCCCACAAAGGTAGGCACCTACGACGTGAAGTTTGCAGCTTATAAGGATAAAGATGAAGCCTATGCCGCTATACTGGTGAATGTATATGTGGCTTATGATGCTGTAAAGTCTATGAGTGATATTCAATTCTGGACAGGAGAGGGAGAATGTCAGTCTGCATTAGGCGTGCAATGGATAAGTGGTGACAACTGGGAAGATCCGACACAGGATAATGTTCATTTCCTGAGTTGGGGGTATCGTTGGAAAGAAAGCGACCAATCTACCGGATATCAGATGATCTTAGCAATTGCTAAAGCAGATCCTCGCTTCTTTGTTGTGATGGGACCAGGTTTTGGTGGTGATGACAGTCGGTCTGTTCGTGGTTTGGGCTACGATGCCAATGGTGATGGTTGTTTTTCTATAAAGAATGAATCCATGTCTATTACATATGATGCAAAGGACTTTACGGATGGGGTAATCTTTCTGAAAGATGATGTGACGGGAGATGGATTTGTATCAACCGATCCTGCCGATTATTGGATGGGTGGCTGGTATGAGAATTATTGTTCGTATTATTTGGGTGATGATGGGAAGAATGTTCCGGAATCATTTGAATATTCTCCATATATGGCAGACTTGCGCACATTAACTCAGAACAGTTGGGATGCTTGGACTTGTTCCTCAATCAATTCCGGTATGATGAATACTTATCCTTTTTCAGAATGGATGGTAGGGGCTCTTGCAAATCCCCAATAATAGATACGAATTGATTTTTCCTGAAATAAATAAAAGTTCTCTCATATCAATTGATAGGGAGAACTTTTATTATATAAACCGCAGCAACTATCAGGGCTACTACAATAATAGCAAAGATAATAAGCAATATTAGACTGTAGAAGAACATAAGTACTGTGGTCCAAAAACTTCTCCACCACGTGTATCCATACAGTTGCTTATAATCCAGGCAGAAGAGGGCAAAGATGAATAGTATGGGCAATTCGTATAAATCGCCTACCTGTGCACTGCCGTTGAAAGGAAGCACAATGATGCTGAGCAAGAGTATTTGGCAAGCGATATAGGCCTGTATAAATACATGTTCTGTCAGATTATAGCGCAGCTTGTTCTTTTTACGACGGAAAGCCATGAGCGTTGCCAGAGCAAAAAGAGGTAACGTGGCAATGATGCGGAATGCCTTGTTGCCATGTCCCCAACTTTTCAGTAAGTTCCATACTTTTTCCAAGAAAGGTGTGTTGTGGATGACTTTTTCAAGTTTATCAAATGCTGAAGACCCATCTTTCAGCAATTCGTCTATGAGCTCATCATCTTCATCGCCATTTATTTTTATGGTGATATTGTCCTTTTTAAAAGAACTTTTTGTTTCTAGTTTTTCCAAATCCAGATTCAGGTCTTTTATAGTTTGAGTCAGAACTTCCTTTTGAGCTGGTTCTTTGGCCTTTTTTATCTGTTTCTGCAAAAGTTCGCGTGTGACTATCAGATTCTTCTTCCGGATTTCCGTAGAATCCTCTGTTCCCAGATTTTCCAGTTTCTTGTTCAAGCCTTTTATGGCCTGGTTCAGAACATCTTTGGTGTGTGAGTCTTCTGTTCCCTCTATTCGTTTTTGTAGTTGTTCACGTGCAGCAAGTATTTCTTGTCTTTGGACTTCCTGTGATTTTTCCTTCTTTTCTTTCAGGGCTTCAGGGTCTACCAGTTGCACAGCCATTATGTAAAGGGCGGCAAGCACAAATAATGTTTGGAAGGGACGGAAATATAAAATTCGTTTGCCAGCAATGAAGTCTCTGATCATGTATCCCGGGCGATAGAGCAGATCCAGAAGGGTACGGCCGAAACCATTATCAATATTAGTGAATCCACCTAATATATTTCTAAATGCATTACTAAAACGGTAGCGTGGAGTATTCCGGCTTTGACCGCAACGGTTGCAATAGCTACCTGTATAGACGGTATCACAATTCAGGCAAATATTACTTTCTTCACTGATGGGCGGTGTTTTCTTTCCTTGTACCATTTTGATGTGTAGGGCGCGAAGGCGTATCTTACAGGGAAGCCACCACGAAGAGTTTAATATTCGATTTGGCAGAATCCTGCGTTTGGTAAGGATATACCAAAGCACCAGAATGAAAGCCCACATAAAGACATTGCTATCTTCTCCTTCTTCAAAAGATAACCATAGTAGCACTGCCAGGATTAATATTTGCCAGATATTGATCATTTTCTTTCTGTGAGGAGTGGGACGTGGGGCAATAACCGGAACGGAAGGTGGATTGACAACCGGATGGGGTGGTTGTTCATCTGCTTCCAAGAGTTCTTCCAGTGAGTTCATAATTTTCCAATGCGGATATTTACTTAATTCTTCGGCGGTAGTTACTCCATGGGTTACACCGGCAAAGTCCACACCTGCTGCTTTGGCTGTGGCAGCGTCCACTGTACTATCGCCAATGTAGAGGGTTTCTGCCTTGGTGACGTGCAACTGTTTGATGGCAAGCAGCAACCCTTCGGGCGAAGGCTTGGCTGTTTGTACATCTTCTCCGCCAACAATAATGTTGAAGAAACTGCCGGGGAAGTGTTGATCAAGCATTTCCTTTATGCGATAGCGGTATTTGGTGGAGATGATACCGATGAATGCACCTGCATCTTTCAGTGCAAGCAGCACGGATTTGGTTTCCAGAAAGAGTACGGTGTTTATTGTCATGTGGGTATCCGCTTCCTTTCTGTATTCACTCTTAAAACCAGCCAGTTGGTCTTCATCCGTCACACCTGTCAGGATGGAGAAAGATTCTTCCAAAGTTTTTCCGATGGTACGTTTAATATCTTCATCGGTTACATCTGTATAACCATGTTGATTGAGCACATTACGGAAACAGGTAACGATGCCGCGAGAAGAATCTGCAAGCGTGTAGTCAAAGTCAAAGAGATAAGTCGTATAGCTCATTGTCGCTTTTTGCGGCAAAGTTATAAATTAATTGGAATTTTTAGCCTATATTTGTTCTTTCGATGAATTTATTTGGGAAACCGCTAAGTGTTTCCGGATGCTGAGTTGTTACATATGCACGTTAACTATGTAGTATTATGAAATTGTCAGAATTGTTTTTACTGGTTTTATTCCTTTTCTCCTTTTCAGCGTGTGTGTCCCAACAACCGGATACGAAAAGTAAGTGCTATGCCACGGAGTATGTCAACCCTTTTATCGGTACGGATTTTACCGGGAATACGTATCCCGGAGCACAAGCCCCGTTTGGTATGGTGCAGTTAAGTCCTGATAACGGACTTCCGGGATGGGATCGTATCTCTGGTTATTTCTATCCGGACAGCACAATTGCAGGTTTTAGTCATACCCATCTTTCAGGTACCGGGGCAGGTGATTTATATGATATATCTTTTATGCCTGTTACTTTGCCCTATAAAGAAGCGGATGCTCCGTTAGGTATTCATTCTTTATTTTCTCACTCCGAAGAAACTGCCAGTGCCGGATATTATCAGGTTCGGTTGAAAGACTATGATATCAATGTAGAACTGACGGCAACCGAGCGTTGCGGTATTCAACGTTATACCTTCCCCGAAGCAGATGCTGCCATTTTCCTTAACTTGCGAAAGGCTATGAATTGGGATTCTACCAATGATACTTATATTGAGAGAATCGATTCTGTTACTATACAAGGGTACCGCTTTTCTGACGGTTGGGCACGCGATCAGCATATTTTTTTTCGTACCCGCTTCTCTAAACCGTTTACAACAATGCAGTTGGATACTACTGCTATTGTCAAGGATGGCAAACGAATTGGAACGTCTGCTATCGCCCGTTTTGATTTCCATACCACTGCAGGGGAACAGATTCTTGTAACCACTGCTATATCAGGTGTAAGCATGGAAGGTGCTGCCCGTAATCTTGCTGCTGAAACACCGGAGGATGATTTCGATAAATATCTGTCTGTTACCCGGAAAAATTGGAATGAGCAACTTTTTAAAATAGAAATCACATGCGATGATCCTGACGAGAAAGTCAAATTTTATACGGCTTTGTATCACTCTATGCTGGCACCGACTATTTATAATGATGTGGACGGTACCTATTACGGTCCCGATAAACAAGTGCATCAGGCAGATGGATGGACCAATTACAGTACTTTTTCATTGTGGGATACCTATCGTGCCGCTCATCCTCTTTACACTTATATAGAACCACAACGTGTGAATGATATGGTTCAGTCTTTTCTTGCTTTTTTTGAACAGAACGGACGTCTTCCGGTATGGAACTTTTATGGAAGTGAAACGGACATGATGATAGGTTATCATGCTGTACCGGTAATTGTGGATGCTTATCTGAAAGGTATAGGAAATTTTGATCCGAAGAAAGCTTTGGCAGCCTGTGTAGCTACAGCCAATATAGATGAATATCGAGGAATTGGATTGTATAAGAAGTATGGTTATGTACCTTATGATGTGACGGATCATTATAACTCGGAGAACTGGTCGCTCTCTAAAACTCTGGAATACGCTTACGATGATTATTGTATTGCCCGTATGGCAGAAAAGTTGGGTGAAAGGCAGATTGCAGCTGAATTCTATAAACGTTCTCAAAACTATAAGAATGTATATAATCCCCAGACTTCTTTTATGCAGCCGCGTGATAATAAAGGAAATTTTATTCAACCCTTCAGTCCGGATGACTATACTCCGCATATTTGCGAAAGTAACGGTTGGCAATATTTTTGGTCTGTGCAGCAAGATGTCGATGGTTTGATTGGCTTGGTCGGAGGTACGGAGCGTTTTGCCCAGAAACTGGATAGTATGTTCACTTATAATCCTTCTGCGGATGAAGATCTGCCTATTTTCAGTACCGGAATGATTGGGCAGTATGCGCATGGAAATGAACCGAGTCATCATGTCATTTATTTGTTTAATGCTGTAGGGCAACCCTGGAAGACTCAGAAATATGCCGCCGAGGTGATGCATGAACTTTATAAGAATACGCCTGCCGGTTTGTGCGGAAATGAGGATTGTGGTCAGATGTCTGCTTGGTATGTATTTAGCGCAATGGGATTCTATCCGGTAGATCCGGTTAGTGGCAGGTATGAAATAGGTACTCCTATGTATCCTGAAATGAAAATGCATTTGGATAACGGTAAGATATTTATGGTATTGGCGCCGGCTGTTAGTAAAGAGAATATATATATTCAGTCGGTGAAACTCGACGGGAAACCTTATGATAAAAGCTATATTACACATGAACAAATAATGAATGGCTCTGTCTTTGAATTTGAGATGGGGAATAAACCGGGAGCAGTGTGGTATGCTATAGAGTGATAAAATGAAGTTGTGGGATTATGGGTGATAACTTTGATTCAACTTATAAACTCCTTTTCCGTAAATACTATGCCAATCTGCTTTTCTATGCCACACGTATTGTGGGTGAGGAAGAAGCAGAGGACGTAGTACAAGATGTATTTGTGGAATTGTGGCGACGAAAAGATACAGTGACGGTGGGAGAGCAGATACAGGCATTTCTGTATCGGGCGGTGTATACCCGTGCTTTGAATGTTTTGAAGCACCGGGACATCAAGAATAGTTACGAAGCTGTCGTAACGGAAATTAATCAGAAGAGGGTTGAATTCTATCAGCCGGATAGTAATGATGTAGTGAAAAGGATAGAGGATCGTGAGCTTAGAAGAGAGCTTTCCGAAGCCATTAATGAACTGCCGGATAAATGCAAGATGGTTTTTAAACTCAGTTATCTGCATGATATGAAGAACAAGGAAATTGCAGAAACAATGGGAATATCGTTGCGGACAGTAGAGGCTCACATGTATAAAGCTTTGAAGTTCCTGCGTGAAAGATTGGGCTACCTCAACTTTATGTTAGTCCTGTTTTTATTGAATAAGGTATAAGTGTTTTTGTCGAAACGATTGTTTTATTAGTATGATGAAAGAAGGAAAAAACAAGTTGAATGAAGAATTACTGGTCAAATTCCTTATGGGTGAATGTTCTGAAGAAGAACTCCGTGAGGTGAACACTTGGCTGAACGAGTCGGACGATAATGCGCGTGAATTGTTCAGGATAGAGGAAATATATCATCTGGGAAAGAATGGCGATTCTACTGATGAGAAAAAAATAGAAAAAGCAGAAAAGCAGTTATTCAAACGGTTGGCACAGGAAGAAGCTAAACAGTTCAAGGTGCGTAGAATGCATACTTGGATGAAGTATGCTGCTATGTTCATAGGAATTTTTTTTGTATCCGGTTTGAGCTATCATATCTATCAGTCTCAAAGTGAAGAACAGTTAGTGGCTGTTGTAGCCCGGGATGAGGTGAAGGAGTTGATGCTGCCCGATGGCACTAAAGTATGGTTGAATAAGCATACAACCTTGAAGTACCCGCGTGAGTTTTCTGAAAATGGAAGAAATGTGTATATGGAGGGAGAGGCCTATTTTGAAGTAAAGAGAAATGTAGAAAAGCCTTTTATTGTGCGAAGTGAAGCCATGCAAGTCAGAGTGCTGGGTACGGTCTTTAACTTGAAGAGTGATCAGATGAACCGTTCGGCAGTAGCTACACTGATTAAGGGAGAAATTGAGGTGAAAGGCAATCACAATGAGGGTATGATTGTGTTGGCCCCGGGACAAAAAGCCGAATTGAACGCTGTAACTCGTCGTCTGGTAGTGAAGCAAGTGGATACAGGTATTGAGAATTGGCATAATAATCAGTTTGTCTTTGAAAATGCCGATATATTTACGATTGCCCGTACTTTAGAGAATTCTTATGGAGTGAAGATTATTCTGGCGCCTGATATGGATGCTACTAAAACATATTCGGGTACACTGAAGAAGAAAAACACTGTGGAGGATATCCTGAATTTGATTAAAAGTACAAATGCAATACCTATTGAATATAAAATTGTAGGAAATAGTGTATTTTTGTCTCCCAAAAAATAAAAGGAAACTTTTGAAATATATAATCTTATAAATATAATAGTATGAGAAGGCTGCTTTTATCAATGTGCTTTTTGGGCTGTGCTCTCTGGGCGCAGGCTAAAGATTTAACACAATACGTTAACCCGCTGATGGGTACGTTATCCAGTTTCGAACTATCTACAGGTAATACATACCCTGCTATCGCACGTCCATGGGGTATGAATTTCTGGACTCCTCAAACAGGAAAAATGGGAGATGGTTGGCAGTACGTATATACCGCCCATAAAATCCGTGGTTTTAAACAGACCCACCAACCCAGTCCCTGGATTAATGACTACGGTCAGTTTTCTATCATGCCGATAGTAGGTAAACCCGAATTTAATGAAGATAAGCGTGCCAGCTGGTTCTCTCATAAAGGAGAAGTTGCATTGCCTCATTATTATAAGGTGTATCTTGCTGAGCACGATGTCGTGACAGAATTTACTCCTACTGAACGTGCTGTTTTATTCCGTTTTACTTTTCCGGAGAATGAACATTCATATATTGTAGTGGATGCTTTCGACAAAGGATCTTATATTAAAATTATTCCTGAACAAAATAAGATTATCGGATATACAACCCGTAACAGTGGTGGAGTGCCCGATAACTTCAAGAACTACTTTGTCATTGAGTTCGACAAGCCTTTCACTTATCAAGCTTCTGTTGCCGATGGCGTTTTGACAGAGAATCAAAAAGAGCAGAAGGCTGGACATGCAGGTGCAATTATTGGTTTTAAAACCCGTAAAGGAGAAATTGTGCATGCTCGTGTAGCCTCTTCCTTTATCGGTTTTGAGCAGGCAGATGGAAACCTGAAAGAGCTTGGAAACGATAGTTTTGATACTTTGGTTCAGAAAGGGCAAGATGCTTGGAACGAGGTATTAGGTAAAATAGAAGTGGATGGTGGTAATCTTGATCAGTATCGTACTTTTTATTCTTGTCTGTATCGTTCGGTACTTTTCCCCCGTGCTTTTTATGAATTTGATGAGGCAGGCAATCCTGTTCATTATAGTCCTTACAATGGTCAGGTATTACCTGGATATATGTATACGGATACCGGCTTCTGGGATACTTTCCGTTGCTTGTTCCCTTTCCTCAACCTGATGTATCCTTCGGTAAACAAACAAATCCAGGAAGGTCTCGTCAATACATATAAAGAAAGCGGTTTCTTCCCTGAATGGGCTAGCCCGGGACATCGTGGTTGTATGATTGGTAACAACTCTGCCTCTGTACTGGCTGATGCCTACCTGAAAGGGGTTAAAGTGGATGATGTGGCTACCTTGTATGAAGGACTTATCCATGGCACAAAGAATGTACATCCGGAAGTTTCTTCTACCGGACGTCTCGGTCATGAATATTATAATGAATTAGGTTATGTTCCTTATGACGTAAAGATCAATGAGAATGCTGCCCGTACTCTGGAATATGCTTATGATGACTGGTGTATCTATCAGATGGCGAAAGCGCTGGATCGCCCGAAGAAAGAGCAGAAACTTTTTGCCAATCGTGCCCTGAACTATAAGAACGTGTTCGATAAGGAAAGCCTGTTGATGCGTGGACGTAATAAAGATGGTCAGTTTCAGGCACCTTTCTCACCTTTGAAATGGGGAGATGCCTTTACAGAAGGAAACAGTTGGCATTATTCCTGGTCTGTTTTCCACGATCCGCAAGGTTTGATTGATTTGATGGGTGGTGAAAAAGTATTTGTCGAAATGCTGGATTCTGTGTTTATTGTTCCTCCCATCTTCGATGACAGCTATTATGGACAGGTGATCCATGAAATACGTGAAATGACAGTGATGAACATGGGTAACTATGCGCATGGTAACCAGCCTATACAGCACATGATTTACATGTATAATTATGCCGGACAGCCTTGGAAAGCTCAATATTGGTTGCGTCAGGTGATGAACCGTATGTATACCCCCGGTCCTGATGGGTATTGTGGAGATGAAGACAACGGACAGACTTCTGCTTGGTATGTGTTCTCAGCATTAGGTTTCTATCCGGTTTGTCCGGGAACCGATGAATATGTTCTCGGTGCTCCTTTGTTCAAGAAAGCTACACTTCATCTGGAGAATGGTCGTTCATTGGTCATTGATGCAGCAAACAATAGTTCTGAAAATATGTATATTGAATCGCTTCGTCTGGATGGAAATGAATATACGAAGAATTATGTGAAACATGAAGACCTGTTGAAGGGTGGTGTCCTGAAATTTGATATGGGTAATAAGCCCAACTTGCAGAGAGGAATACATCCGGAAGATTATCCATATTCTTTCTCTAATGAAATAAAAAAGAAGTAAGTGCTGAAGTTAATAATGTAAGAAAGAAGGGAATAGGAATTAAAACTATTCCCTTTTTTGTTTTAATGAAAAAAAATATCATTTTGTAGTAAGTGTAATTTTACCGACTGTTGTTTTATATATGAAAGTCGGGAGAAAGGGTCTCCTGACAGATTAAAATTAACCAATGTGTAACCTTTAAACTTTGTTTATGGACAACAATCATGCTTTTCAAAGTTCGAAATTTCTACGGGCTTTATTAGTCTTGTTCTTCATGACTGTATCAGTCCAGTGGACTTTTGCCCAACTGAATTTGAACATGTCTCGCACGACATTAGGTACAGTCATCGAACAAATCAAAACTCAATCCAAGTATCAATTTTTTTATGACGACAAACTTGCTGCCACGACAGTGGAAAAAGTCGATGTGAAGAATGCATCTATCGAAGATGCCTTGACTGCTATTCTTAAAGGGAAAAATATTTCTTTTAAAGTAGAAGATAACATCGTTTATCTTTCAGAGAAGTCTCAATCAGGACAAGAAGGTACCCAACAAGGAAAAGAACGTACGATAACTGGTCAGGTATCGGACGATATGGGACCTCTGATCGGTGTCAATGTATTGGTGAAAGGTACCAGTGTAGGTTGTATCACCGATTTTGACGGTAATTTTACGCTGACCACAACAGAAGCAAATCCTGTAATTCAATTCTCTTATGTCGGTTATAAAACACAGGAGATTGCAGCAAAGGAACAGAGTGTTATCAACCTGATGATGGAGAGCGATTCTCAACTGGTAGAAGAGGTTGTTGTAACGGCCTTGGGTATTAAACGTGCCACTAAAGCATTGAGTTACAATGTTCAGGAAATCAAGAGTGATGAACTGACCAGAGTGAAAGATGCTAACCTTGTAAACTCTTTGTCTGGTAAAGTGGCGGGTGTTACCATTAATGCCAGCTCCTCCGGTGTAGGTGGTGCCAGTAAAGTAGTGATGCGTGGTACGAAAGGGATTGATCAGTCCAGCAACGCTCTTTATGTGATCGATGGTGTACCTATGTTCAATCTTTCAGGTGAAGGTGGTCAGGAATTTGACTCTAAAGGTTCTTCAGAAGCGATTGCAGATATAAATCCGGAAGACATCGAATCTATGTCTGTACTGACGGGTGCTGCCGCTGCCGCTTTGTATGGTAGTCACGCTGCCAATGGTGCTATTGTTATTACGACTAAGAAAGGTAAGGAAGGACGTCTGAGTTTGACTGTATCACAGAATACTGAATTTCTCCGTCCGTTTGTTACTCCTAATTTTCAGAATTCCTATGGTACAGGCGATCTTCTGTCCAGTGCAGGTTCTGTAGAAAAAAGCTGGGGTAATAAATTGAACCCTTCCAATTACATGGGATATGATCCGATCAATGACTTCCTGAGAACAGGTGTAGTAGCTACCGAAACCGTTTCTTTATCTACAGGTACGGAAAAGAATCAGACCTACTTCTCTGCGAGTGCTGTGAATTCTGTCGGTATGGTTCCGAATAACGATTATGACCGTTATAACTTTACTTTCCGCAACACTACTTCTTTCCTGAATGATAAGATGACACTGGATGTAAGTGCTTCTTATATCAAGCAGAAAGACCAGAACATGGTGAATCAGGGTACTTACTCCAATCCGTTGGTTACAGCTTATTTGTTCCCTCGTGGTGACGACTGGAATGAGATTAAGATGTACGAACGCTGGGATACTTCCCGTAACATCTATACACAATATTGGCCACAGGGTATCGATACTTTTACAGGACAAAATCCGTACTGGATTGCTTATCGTAACCTGCGTGAGAATAATAAGGACCGTTATATGCTGAGCGGTAGCTTGAGCTATAAGATTTTAGATTGGTTGAGTGTATCGGGCCGTGTGCGTGTGGATAACTCTGCAAGTACTTATACGGAAAAGCTTTATGCTACAAGTAATACTACATTGGCCGAAGGCTCTAACAACGGTTTGTATGGTATTTCTAATACGAATGACAAGCAAACTTATGCTGATATCATGTTGAACATCAATAAAAACTTTGGTGAAAATCTTACTTTCCAAGCTAATATCGGTGCTTCTTTATCGGATATGCAACAAGATGTACTGCAAAATCGTGGTCCTATCAGTGAAGACGGTATTCCTAACGTTTTCAATGTATTCCAGTTGGATGACAGTAAGACAAAACGTACGCAGTCAGGTTTTCATGATCAGACTCAGTCTGTTTTTGCTAGTCTTGAATTAGGATATAAGAGTACTTATTACCTGACTTTGACCGGACGTTCTGACTGGCCTTCACAATTGGCTGGTCCTAATTCTACTCAGAGTGCATTCCTTTATCCTTCAGTCGGCGGTTCTGTTATTTTGTCCGAGTTACTGAAATTACCACAACAGATTTCTTTCCTGAAGGTACGCGGCTCATTTGCATCTGTGGGTCTTCCTTTCCCGCGTTTCCTGGCCAACCCTACTTATTCATGGGATAACTCCAATAAGGTTTGGCAATCCAAACGTAACTATCCGATGTATAATCTGAAACCGGAAAGAACGGATTCATGGGAAGTAGGTCTTACTGCCCGTTTCCTGAATCATTTTAATCTGGATTTGGCTCTGTATACTACTAAAACTTATAATCAGACGTTTGACCCTAAGATTTCCGTATCTTCCGGTTACTCAACATTGTATGTGCAGACGGGTAGCGTACGAAATAAGGGTGTTGAATTAGGATTAGGCTACTCTAATGAATGGGGTAAATTTAAATGGTCCAGCAATTACGTGTTCAGTACCAATAAGAATGAGATTCTTGAACTGCTGGAAAACTATGTGCATCCTGAAACCGGAACTGTCATCACCAAAGAACGCCTGGATGTAGGTGGTATGGGACAGGCTCGTTTCATTCTGAAGAAAGGTGGCTCTCTGGGTGATCTCTATTCTACTGCCGACCTGCAACGTGATAGTAACGGCAATATTCTGGTAGATCAGAATGGTAGTGTGACTGCTAACTATAATGCAGAAGATATTAAATTGGGTAGCGTATTTGCAAAATGCAATATGTCGTGGAGAAATGATTTCAGCTGGAAGAACCTGAATTTTGGTTTCATGCTCTCTGCACGTATCGGTGGTATCGTTTACTCTGCTACACAGGCTGCTATGGATATGTATGGTGTTTCTGAGTCAACAGAAATAGCGCGTAATCAAGGTGGTGTTTATGTGAATGGAACGGATTTGGTAAATGCACAGAAATGGTATACTACTATCGGTTCTCAGTCTGGTATTCCACAATATTACACTTACAGTGCTACTAACCTGCGTCTCCAGGAGGCTAGTGTTGGTTATACTATACCGAGAGATAAACTTTGGAATGTGGCTGACGTGACCGTATCTCTGGTAGGCCGTAACTTGCTGATGCTTTATTGTAAAGCTCCGTTCGATCCGGAAGCAGTAGCTTCTACCGGTAACTACTATCAGGGTATTGACAACTTTATGACGCCGAGTGCGCGTAGCTTAGGATTCAATGTAAGATTTAAGTTCTAACAGATTAAAGAAAGAAAAAACAATGAGAAAATCAATTATAAAATTCGCTTTATGCGGTGGAATGTTAGCTGGCATGTTGGCATCTTGCACAGGTGATTATATGGATTATAATACCAATCCGTATGAAGCAACCAAAGACCAGATGGACCGTGATGCCTACTTGACTCGTTCGGCATTGACAGGTATGCAGGGATATGTCATCCCTACGGATGTACTTCTTAATCAGTTTCTGGAGGCCCTTCTGGGTGGACCTTACGGTGGCTATCTGGCGGAATCCAATTCCGGTTTCACGAACCGTTTCTCCAACTACAACCAATCTCAGGACTGGGTAGGTAAATTATATAAAGATGTTATTCCTAATGTGTATGCTAACTATGCACAGTTGGAAGCTGCAACAGAAGATCCCGTTTATTTGTCAGTAGGAAAAGTTGTAAAGGTAGCGGCTATCTTGCGTGTTACAGATGGATACGGTCCTATTCCTTATTCCCAGTTGGGAGCCAATGGTGACCTGACTGCTCCGCTGGATACTCAGAAGAAAGTTTATGAGACTATGTTGAATGAACTGGATGAGGCAGTGACTGCATTATTACCACATCGTACGGAGACTTTTTCATCCAAAGCTGATAAGGTTTATAGTGGTAAAGTGGAAAACTGGATAAAACTAGCGAATTCTTTGAAATTGCGTATGGCTATGCGTATGGTATATGTAGATTCTACTACGGCGCAAGCTAAAGCGGTGGAAGCCGTTGACTCAGAAAGAGGAGGTGTGTTTACATCAAATGATGATAATGCAACCATTCAGGCTACTACTAATCCATTCAGAGTTATTATGTATGAATATAATGGTGGTGACTCTCGTATTGCGGCAGATATTACTGCCTATATGAATGGCTACAAAGATCCTCGTCGTGAAAAATATTTTGTAGAATCTACCTTTACAACAGCCGATGGAGTGAAGAACGGTTATCATGGTATTCGTTTGGGAACTGAACCGCTTCCGAGTGAAACAGCTCATAAGTATTCTAACATGAATGTTGAAGCCAATACGAAACTTGTTTGGATGACTGCTGCTGAAGTTGCCTTCCTGCGTGCCGAAGGTGCATTGCGTGGTTGGAACATGGGTGGAACTGCAGAAAGTTTTTATAAGAAAGGCGTAGAGTTATCATTCAGTCAATGGGGGGCTTCCGGTGCGGATGCTTATCTGGAAGATGGTAGTAGTTTGCCCGATCTGTATAAAGATCCTCTGGGTACTTATAGTTATAACGGTTCTCAGCCGACTATTACGATTAAGTATGATAATAGCGCCGTCTTTGAAACAAATCTGGAACGTATAATTACCCAGAAATGGATCGCCATATTCCCGTTGGGTAACGAAGCATGGGCTGAATTCCGTCGTACGGGTTACCCGCGTCTGATGACTGCTGCCGTTAATAAAAACAAGGCGGAAGTTCCCGAAGGTACTTTTCCACGCCGCTTGCCTTATCCGCAGGATGAGTACAAGGACAATGGTACGAATGTGCAGAATGCTCTGCAAGATTTGAAACCTGCGAACGATAGAATGTCTTCCAAAGTATGGTGGGACTGCAACCCTAACATCTAATAAAGAAAAGAATTATGAAAAATAAAATGAAAAATATATTCATCGTAGCTTCCTGCTTCGCTGCCATAACCTGTTTCAGCGCATGTGACGACTGGACGGAAGTAGAGAATGTGAATATCAATACTCCCGGAATAGAGGAACAAGATCCGGCTGCGTATGCCAAATATCTGCAAAATTTGGTAGCCTATAAGAATTCGGACCATAAGGTTGTATATGCCTGGTTCGATAATAGCGAGAAAACACCGTTCAGTCGTGGACAGCATATCTCTGATGCTCCTGACAGTTTGGACGTAATTTCCATGATGTACCCAGCAGAACTGGCTGCGTTTGAATTAGTTGATATGCAAACTGTACATGCTAAGGGTACCAAGGTGGTATATACTATCAGTTTTGATAAGATTCAAAAAGAATATACTGAAAAAGTAAAGGAAGGTACGGAAACCGGATCTTTCGATACTTATCTGAAGTCAGAAATGGACAAACAGATTGGTTATGCAAGGAGTTTCGATGGTATGATTACTGAATATAAAGGAAATAATCCTATTTATATGTCTGCCGAACAAAAAGCAGAGGCAAAGAAATATCAGGATATTTTTTTCAGTGCTGTTTCAACCTGGAAAACTGCTAATGCAGATAAGTTGCTGACATTTCAGGGATATCCGGAAAATTTGATTGAGCAGACCATTTTGACTAATTGTAAGCACATCATCCTGGCTACGGATAATGTAACGGATGATGCACAGTTGTCGGTATTTGCCCGTTTGGCCATGGCTGCTGCAGGTGTTCCGACTGATCGTTTCGTAGTTGCTGTTTCCACAGCTTCACTGGATGCATCTGATAAGCAAACCGGGTTCTACGGTACCGACCGGGCGCTTACGGAGGCAGCTTATTGGACTACGGAACCATCTGATGGCTATACCCGTGCCGGATTGGCTATTTATAATGTTCAGAATGACTATTACAATGCTACTAACACATACCAGTATGTGAAAGAGGCTATTAATATTATGAACCCTGCTCCTAAAAAATAAATCAAGCTATGAAATTAAAAAACTTATATTTATTATCGATCACATTGCTGTCTGTAGCTTTAACAGCTTGTAGTGATGATACTGAAACGTTTGATAACCAAGTGTATATAGATGCTTCGGTGAAGACTAGTAATGTTTTACTGAAGAATACGATTCCTTCTGCGAAAGGTGAATTCAGGGTTGCTATGGCTAAGCCGGAAAATGCAGATGTAACTATTTCCTTGAAAGCTGAACCTGCGTTGGTTGATACTTATAATGCTGCATTTTATGATAATGCTGAGGCTTTGCCGAGTAAGCATTATACATTGGAAACTCCACAGACTGTGATTCCTGCCGGATCTGTTCTTTCAGAAAAAGTCACATTGAAATTTGGTAATCTGACAGAGCTGGATGCTGAAAAGGTTTATGTATTACCTGTAACCATTGATCAGGCTAACGTAGGTATTCTGCAAAGTGCCCGTACCATGTATTACGTATTTAAAGGTGCTGCACTTATCAATGTAGTAGCTGATCTTGCTAAGAATCTTGTATATGTAAATTGGGGTACACCTGAAAAAGCAAATGGTTTACGGAAGCTGACTGTGGAAGTATTAGTGAATCCCAGCAAGCTCGATAAAGCTATCAGTACAGTTTTGGGTATTGAAGGATATTTCCTGCTCCGTTTCGGAGATACTGCGCCGGCGAAGAATTGTTTGCAGATTGTAGGTCCTGGAGATAAGAAGATAAATTCAGAAGATCTGACTGTGGCTACTGGTGAATGGACACATATTGCTGTGACTTATGATGCTGATGCTCAAAAAGTGATAGCCTATTTTAATGGCGTGAATAAATTGGAAGCGACTGCGAATTGGGGAGCATTGGATTTGGGAAAGACCAAAACAGATGAGGGTAATGGTTTCTGGATTGGTCACTCTTATAACCGTGATCGTTGGTTTGATGGTGAAATGTCCGAATGCCGTATTTGGAATAAAGTTTTAACTCAGGAGGAGATTAATGCAAAGAATCATTTCTACCAAGTAGAACCGGGGGTGGAAGGACTGGTTGCCTATTGGAAATTTGATGAAGGTGTAGGTACTTCAATAGCCGATTATAGCGGGAATGAGAATCATGCTACAGCGGTGGAATCGCTTACTTGGACTGCAGTAGAATTGCCTGCGAAATAAATTAAGTTATATTTTAAATAGATGTATATTATGAAATATATGAATCACATAAAATTAGGCTTGTTGGCAGTTACCTTTGCCTGTGCAGGAACTGTTTTCACAAGTTGTGAAGATGACATTACGATCAATGCCGTTAATACAGAAAAGCTGGATACAGTGGACGGCGTATACGGTTATGTCAGATCAGCTGCCGGAGCACGCGAACTTACTTCAATTTCTCTCTTCGGGGATAAATCCGGTACGGGACATCTTTATTTTGAATTGAGTAAAGCTGCTGAAAAAGACATAACGGTTACTTTTAAAGTAGATGCAACAGCGCTTGAAGTTTATAATGCTGCTCATGGTACATCTTATGCTATGTATCCTGCTGATAAATTGAGCTTGGCAAATGGTGGTACGGTGACTGTTAAAACCGGAGAGAAAAAGTCCGGTGCAGTAGAATTAACTATTAATGCCGGAGGTTCAATCGGTTCAACCTATGCAGTAGCGGTTTCAGCTACTGCAAATGATGGAGTGGCTGTTTCAGCTAATAATCAGACTTATATTTATCTGGTGAAGCCATTGGCGGCTGTGCCTGATTCTAAAAAGGGAGATGTACGTACCCTCTGTTTTGTGGAAGTGAATGATGAAAATATCCTGAATTGTGGTGAATATGTAATGAAGGAAAGTGGAAAACCGTTCTTTGATGTAGTTAGTATCTTTGCTGCCAATATCAATGTGGATAGTGAAAGCGGTCGTGTGCATATTCATTGTAACGATCAGGTATCTTTCCTGTTGAAAAATGCGGATAAATTTATCCGTCCTTTGCAGGCTAAAGGTATCAAAGTCAATATGAGTATCTTGGGTAATCATGATGAAGCCGGTATGGGTAACTTATCGCAGGCTGCTGCGGCTGATTTTGCCAAAGAATTGAAAGCATTTGTCGATATTTATGGTTTGGACGGCATTGATTTTGATGACGAGTATACAGTTTACAAAGAGAATCCGAGTCCGGGCTTCGAGCAACGTTCCCGTGAGAATTACTGTCGCTTGATCAGCGAATGTCGCAAGGTGATGCCTGATAAATTGCTGGGTATTTATGAATATAAAAGTAATTTTGAGGATTCTCCAAGCGGAACTGTCGATGGTAAGTCTATTGGCGAATTGGTAGATTATATGTGTTATGGAACTTATCAGAGATACGTTAAAGGACGTGAATCTAATTTCACCGGACTTCCCAAATCAAAGTATGGCCCTTATTCATTGAAGATTAATGAAGAATATAAAGGTGGCTGGACAAGTTTTAAAGAAGAAACGATTCAGGACCTGAAAGATGCCGGATATGGTTTGCAGGTATTCTATAACCCGAAACCACAATTGTATTCTTATGATTATTATTTCACGGCTGTAAGTAAGATTCTGTTCAATGATGAGGTAGAATGGAGTGGTAAGTATTATGGAAGGACGGACTTCACGGCTTCAACAGGGGTTAAGTCTAACTATGAGGCTTATCTGGGTGAATGGCAAGTAGCTTCTACCAGTTCTTTATTCTTCTTTACACCTCCCGAAGGTGGTAATGGCTGGTGGGATTATAATGGAGATCAGACATTTGATATTCGTATTGAGACTAAAGAGGATGGTAAGACTTACTATATCTATGGTTGGGGAGAATATCCTGAAATAACCAATAAATATCCTTTGGTAGCTGAATTTGATTCCAATAATGGTAACTTTACTATTTCCATGCCTCAGGTTATTCATGAAGGTGATACAGAGGATCCCGAAACATGGGAAATGAGATGGGGAACTTATAAGAACGGTAACCAGAATACTTGGAAATACGATACAAATACGACTGCTACGAAGGGAGCATTCGATCCGCTTGGAAATCTGACTTTGACGGGTAGAGGCCAACGTTATGGCATATCTCTGTGCCGTATAGTAGATGGTACGGCAGAATTGCCGGAAGCATATTATGATGCTTATTATCACCCTGGCGCTAATTATAATCTGACTAAAAAGTAAGCTTTTAGCTTTTTAAAAGAGAATGTCTCAAATAATCATGCTATTTTATGTATCTTTGAGACATTCTCTTAACTATCTTGCTGACCGATAACTTCGGACACATGAATTCTGGTGAAACATATTTCCGATAACAAAATAATGAATCGAATATGAGAATACATTTTATTTATTTTATTGTAATTATTTGTCTGGCAAGTAGTTGCTCTTCTAAGCAAAAAGAGGTCTTTTCACCTGATGGTCGTATCAGGTTACAGTTTGCTCTGAATGACAGTAACCGGATGACCTACCAAATTGAAGTTGACAGTATTCCTTTTGTAGCTTCTTCCTGTTTGGGATTCGAAGCAGAGAACGGGATTAATCTTCATAAAGAATTCCGCATTGTAGATATTGATTTCACTACCCAGGATGAAACCTGGACGCAACCTTGGGGAGAAAATAAAACCATTCGCAACCATTACAATGAAATGGCTGTTCACTTGTCTGATGCAGCTGTTACCAAACTGATTTTACGGTTTCGTGTATTCGATGACGGGGTAGGATTCCGCTACGAATATGAAGTGGCCGGAGCAGACAGTCTTCTTATCACGGATGAGCTGACTGCGTTCAATATAGCACAGGATGGTACTTCATGGTCCATACCTGCCAATTATGATACTTATGAATTGCTATATCGTACACAGCCTGTCAGCCGGATAGACAATGCCAATACTCCCATGACATTTAAGGCAGGCAATGTATATGCCAGCATTCACGAAGCTGCATTGACGGACTTCCCCGAGATGACATTGAAAAATACAGGTGGTTGCAATTTCAAGTCGGAACTGGCTCCTTGGCCTGATGGCATTAAAGTGCGGGTAAACGGTAGTGTTTTCAAGTCGCCTTGGCGTACCATACAGATTGCTCCGAAAGCTGTCGGTCTAATTAACTCCGGGCTTATACTGAATCTGAATGAGCCTTGTGTACTGGAAACTACGGATTGGATACGTCCAATGAAGTATGTAGGTATCTGGTGGGGAATGCATCTGGGGGTAGAAAGCTGGGTGATAAATGACCGCCACGGTGCCACAACGGAGAATGCTAAACGATATATTGACTTTGCAGCAACTAACAACATTGAAGGAGTGATGTTTGAAGGCTGGAACGCCGGTTGGGAAAATTGGGGAGGCTCTCAGGACTTTGATTATACGCGTCCGTATGCTGACTTTGATATAAAGGAAATAGTCCGTTATGCTAAGGAAAAAGGAATTGAGATTATTGGACATCATGAAACGGGTGGCAACATAGTCAATTATGAGAAACAACTGGATAAGTCTTATAAATGGTATGCTGACTTGGGTATTCATAGTGTGAAGACCGGTTATGCCGGCGGACTTCCCAATGGGCACAATCATCATGGACAATACAATGTACGCCATTACCGTAAAGTGGTAAAGACTGCTGCAAAATATCATACCACTCTTGATGTACACGAACCGATCAAAGACACTGGTATCCGCCGTACATACCCCAATATGATGACTCGTGAGGGTGCCCGTGGCATGGAATGGAATGCCTGGAGCGAGGGAAATCCCCCCGAACATCATGTACTTTTGCCATTTACCCGTCTGTTGTCAGGGCCAATGGACTATACTCCGGGAATCTTCGACATACTGTATGAGCGTGCCAAAAAGTCTCCTTATCGCAAGAAGTGGAATATGAAGGATAGTAAGGATTGCCGGATCAATTCTACGCTGGCGAAACAGATCGCTAACTGGGTGATACTTTATTCTCCTTTGCAAATGGCTGCCGACATGATTGAAAATTACGAAGGACATCCTGCTTTTCAATTCTTTCGCGATTTTGATGCTGATTGTGACTGGTCGGAAGCGCTGGCAGGTGAGCCGGGAGAATATGTAGTTATAGTGCGCCGTGCAGGAGACAAATATTTCCTGGGTGCAGCTACTAATGAAGACGCACGTGAGGTTACAGTCAAATTGGATTTTCTGGAAACAGACAAGACTTACAGGGCTGTCATTTATGCTGATGGTAAAGAGGCTGACTGGATAACGAATCCTACGGCTTATGAGATTATAGAGAAGCAGGTGACTGCTGAAGACATTCTGTCCGTGGACATGGCAAGAGGTGGGGGACAAGCCATTACCTTTATGCCACTTTGATTTATGAATATGTTATACTATTAAGAATATGAAGAAAAACATGAAACTGAATTTTATGTTGATGAGTGGAGTGCTGTTATTCGGAATGTACAGTTGTACCCCGGGAGCGCAGGATTATTCATCATACGTTAATCCGTTTATCGGTACGGGAGGGCATGGACATACTTACCCTGGGGCTGTAGTTCCGAACGGAATGATACAACCCAGTCCCGACACACGCATTTATCAGTGGGATGCCTGTTCCGGATATTATTATGCAGATTCTACTATGAATGGATTTTCGCATACTCATCTTAGCGGCACAGGTTGTGGAGACTATGGTGATGTATTGCTGATGCCTACCGTAGGCAAACAGGATTATCATGCAATGGGAGAAGAGAGTCAACAGATGGCATACGCTTCTGCTTTCTCTCATGACAATGAAGTGGCACAACCGGGTTACTATTCAGTCTTTTTGGATCGTTATCAGGTAAAAGCCGAATTGACGGCTACCAAACGTGTAGCTATTCACCGCTATACTTTTCCGAAGGCGGAAGATGCCGGATTTATACTGGACCTGGATTACAGCCTGCAGCGTCAGAAGAATGAAGAGATGGAGTTGGAGGTAATCAGTGATACAGAGATACGAGGACGCAAGAAAACAGTATATTGGGCATTTGACCAGTATATCAATTTCTATGCGAAGTTTTCCAAACCTTTTACCTATACATTGGTAACCGACTCTATGGCATTGGATGAAGGTGGTCCACTTTTTCCGACAGCTAAGGCTTTATTACAGTTCCAGACAGAGAATAATGAGGAAGTTCTTGTGAAAGTCGGTGTTTCTGCTGTAGATATGGATGGGGCACGAAAGAATGTGGAAGCTGAAATACCTGAATGGGACTTTAACGGTGTGCGTAGTGCTGCCCGTGAATCATGGAATAATTATCTTGCCAAGATCGATATTGAAACGTCTGATAAGGATCAGCGAGTGATGTTTTATACTGCACTCTATCATACCGGTGTGCAACCTAATCTGTTTACAGATGCCGATGGACGCTATCTGGGTATGGATTTGAAACCTCATCAGGGCAGTGTGGAAGAGCCTGTCTATACCGTATTCTCTTTATGGGATACATTCAGGGCATATCATCCGTTGATGACAATTATCGATCCTGATTTAAATGAAGCCTTTATCCGTTCATTGATCCGGAAGCAGCATGAGGGTGGTGTATATCCTATGTGGGAACTGGCCGGAAACTATACGGGAACAATGATCGGTTATCATGCTGCATCTATTATAGCTGATGCTTATACAAAAGGTTATCGTAATTTCGATGTGGAAGATGCATACAAGGCTTGCATCCGCGCTGCGGAATATGATACGACCGGTATATTATGTCCGCCGTTAGTATTGCCTCACCTGATGCCTCAAGCTAAATACTGGAAGAATAAAATAGGTTATGTGCCTTGCGACAAGGATAATGAATCGGTAGCAAAGGCGTTGGAATATGCCTATGACGACTGGTGTATTTCTGTGCTGGCAGAAGCTATGGGAGATGAACCGAATGAGGAAAAATATGCAGCCTTTGCTAAGGGCTACCAAGTTTATTTTGATGCCTCTACCCGCTTTATGCGCGGACTGGACAGTGAAGGTAACTGGCGTACTCCTTTCAATCCCCGTTCATCCAATCACCGTAGTGACGACTATTGCGAAGGTACAGCCTGGCAATGGACTTGGTTTGTGCCTCATGATATAGATGGATTAGTGGAACTGATGGGAGGACGTGATGCCTTTATCGGTAAACTGGATTCTCTGTTTATTGCCGATTCAGCTTTGGAGGGTGATATGGTTTCTGCTGATATCTCCGGTTTGATAGGACAATATGCACATGGCAATGAACCAAGCCATCATATTACTCATCTGTATAACTATGTGGATCAACCCTGGCGAACGCAAGAACTGGTGGATCAAGTATTACATACCCTTTATTTCAATGATCCGGACGGATTGTCGGGCAATGAGGATTGTGGACAGATGTCCGCGTGGTTCATTCTCAATTCTATGGGTTTCTATCAGGTATGTCCGGGTAAGCCGGTTTATTCTATCGGTCGCCCATTATTCGGAAAATCTACCATTCAGTTGAAAGATGGCAAGACATTCACTGTCATAGCACATAATAACAGTCGCGAGAACAAATATGTGCAGAGCATGGTACTGAATGGAAAGAAGTTGGATAAGCCTTTTTTTACGCATCAGGATATAGTAGATGGTGGTACGTTGGAACTGACGATGGGGAATGTCCCTCTGAAGTGAAGAAAAATGATTTAGTCAATAGGTATGAATCAAAATAGTCGTAATCCGATTTCCTGGGTACCCACCGTCTACTTTGCCATGGGGCTTCCTTTTGTGGTGCTGAATATGGTGTCTGTGCTGATGTTCAAGGGATTGGGGATTGGTGATGCACAGATTGCTCTGTGGACATCGCTGATAATGCTGCCTTGGACACTGAAATTCCTTTGGAGTCCGTTCTTGGAAATGTTCAAGACGAAGAAGTTCTTTGTGGTACTGACGCAATTGATTACCGGGGCAGGTTTTGCCCTGGTAGCATTGGCGTTACATCTTCCGGCTTTCTTTGCCGTGTGTATTGCTTTGTTGGCGGTTATTGCTTTCAGTGGGGCGACACATGATGTTGCAACAGATGGTGTTTATATGTCGGAACTGAATAAGCAGGATCAGGCCAAGTATATCGGTTGGCAAGGTGCTTTCTATAATATTGCTAAAATTGTTGCATCCGGCGGACTGGTTTGGTTGGCAGGCTGGTTGCTGAAATACTTCGGAGGAGTTCAGGGAGCGGAAGAAGCAGTTCGCCATGAAGCGACTGTGCAAGCATGGATGACGGTCATGTTGATTCTGGCGGCTGTAATGGTATTCCTGGGAGTATATCATATGCGTATGTTGCCTTCGGGAGGAACTGCAGCTACAGGCACAGCATCCGGCAGGGAAACCTGGAACCGGTTGGTGGAAGTTATCCGTGCTTTCTTCCAGAAGAAGCATATCTGGTATTATGTGGCATTTATCATTCTTTATCGTCTGGCCGAGGGCTTCGTCATGAAGATTGTTCCGTTGTTTTTAAAGGCGGAACGCTCTGTTGGAGGCTTGGGACTGGGAGAACAGGAGATAGGTCTGTATTATGGTACTTACGGGGCAGCTGCTTTTGTCTTGGGATCCCTATTGGCAGGTTATTACATTTCTCACAGAGGATTGAGCCGAACATTGTTTTCGTTGTGTTGTGTTTTCAACCTGCCATTTCTGGCTTATACATTGCTGGCTATTTATCAGCCGGAGAATGGTATGCTGATAGGAGGTGCCATTGTGCTTGAATACTTCGGATATGGTTTCGGATTCGTAGGCCTGACACTGTTTATGATGCAGCAAGTGGCTCCCGGCAAACATCAGATGGCCCATTATGCCTTTGCTTCGGGCATCATGAATCTGGGAGTGATGCTTCCGGGATCTATCAGTGGTTTTGTCAGTGATGCGTTGGGGTATAAGGCATTCTTCATCTTCACAATGTTTGCTACTATTCCGGCATTTCTGATCACTTATTTTGTACCATTCACCTATCCGGATGAAAAGAAGAATCAATGAAATATATAACTAATAAATAGAAGAATTATGAAACAGATGATGAATATGCCTTGGGAAGAACGCCCGGAAGGTTGTACAGACGTCATGTGGCGTTACTCTAAAAACCCGGTTATCGGACGTTATCACATTCCGACTTCCAACAGTATTTTCAACAGTGCGGTAGTTCCGTTCGGAGATGGATTTGCCGGTGTCTTCCGTTGTGATAATAAGGCAGTACAGATGAATATCTTTGCGGGCTTTAGTAAAGATGGAATCAATTGGGAGATAAACCATGAGCCTATCTGTTTCAAAGCGGGGAATACGGAGATGATAGAATCCGAGTATAAATACGATCCGCGTGTCACCTGGATTGAAGACCGTTATTGGATAACTTGGTGTAATGGTTATCACGGACCTACTATCGGTATTGGCTATACATTCGACTTCAAAGAATTCTTCCAATGCGAAAATGCCTTTTTGCCTTTTAACCGTAACGGGGTACTTTTTCCGCAGAAGATAGATGGTAAGTATGCTATGTTGAGCCGTCCGAGCGATAACGGTCATACACCGTTTGGAGATATTTACATCAGTTACAGTCCGGACATGAAATATTGGGGAGAACACCGTTGTGTAATGAAAGTTACTCCCTTTCCTGAAAGTGCATGGCAGTGTACGAAGATAGGTGCCGGTTCTGTACCATTCCTTACTGAAGAGGGCTGGTTGATATTCTATCATGGAGTTATTACTACTTGCAACGGTTTCCGCTATTCTATGGGAGCGGCTATTCTTGATAAAGAAAATCCGGCAAAGGTATTGTATCGCACACGTCCGTACTTGCTTGCTCCTGCTGCTCCTTATGAATTGCAGGGAGATGTGCCCAATGTAGTATTCCCTTGTGCTTCTTTGCAGGATGGAGATAAAGTGGCGGTATATTATGGTGCTGCCGATACAGTTGTAGGTATGGCCTTTGGTTATATTTCGGAAATCATAGAATTTACGAAGAAAAACAGCATTGTATAGTTAATTCCTTAAAGAATCAGTCGACTATGAAACGTATTTTATTGGCTTACACACTTTCTGCCTTTTGTCTGTTTCCGGCGTTTGCCGGAGGTGGAGAGGGGGCTTTACCTATAAGCTATGTCAATCCTTTTATCGGTACCACTAATTTCGGAACTACTAATCCGGGAGCGGTCTGTCCCAATGGAATGATGTCCGTGGTTCCTTTCAATGTGATGGGATCGGAAGATAACAAGTATGATAAAGATGCCCGTTGGTGGTCTACTCCTTACGAGTTTCACAATTGTTTTTTTACCGGATATTCGCATGTCAATCTGAGTGGTGTGGGGTGTCCCGAACTGGGATCTTTATTGCTGATGCCTACTACGGGTGAATTGTCCGTAGATTACAAGGAGTACGGAAGTCGTTATAAGGATGAACAGGCTTCTCCGGGCTATTACAGTAATTTCCTTACTCGCTATAATGTGAAGACCGAGGTGTCTGCCACTCCCCGCACGGGTGTTTCACGTTTCACATTTCCTGCCGGACAAAGCCATGTATTACTGAATTTAGGTGAAGGGCTGACGAATGAAACCGGTGCTTTCTTGAAACAGGTGAGTGACACCGAATTTGAAGGCATGAAATTATTGGGAACTTTCTGCTATAACCCCCAGGCGGTATTTCCCATTTATTTTGTAATGCGTGTCAACAAGCAGCCGGTATCCAGCGGTTATTGGAAAAAACAGCGTCCCATGACCGGAGTTGAAGCTGAATGGGATCCCGACAACGGACACTACAAACTTTATACCCGTTATCGTAAGGAAATTGCCGGAGATGATATCGGTGCTTTTCTTACTTTCAACACGACGGAAGGTGAACAGATCGAAGTGCAAATGGGAGTTTCTTTTGTCAGCATCGAAAATGCCCGCCTGAATCTGGATACAGAACAAAGTGGAAAGAATTTCAGTCAGGTATTGGCAGATGCCCGTATGCGTTGGAATGAGGACCTTTCGCGTATCCTTGTCGAAGGCGGGACGGAAGAACAGAAAACAGTCTTTTATACTGCCCTTTACCATACATTGATACATCCCAATATCTTGCAAGATGTCAACGGGCAATATCCTGCTATGGAGAGTAATGAAATACTGATTACCAATGGAGACCGTTACACTGTTTTCTCGCTTTGGGATACGTACCGTAACGTTCACCAACTCCTTACGTTGGTTTACCCCGAACGTCAGTTACAAATGGTACGTTCCATGCTCGATATGTATCGCGAACATGGTTGGCTACCCAAGTGGGAGCTTTACGGGCGTGAGACGTTAACTATGGAGGGTGACCCGTCTATTCCTGTCATCGTTGATACCTGGTTGAAAGGGCTACGCGATTTTGATATCGATCTGGCTTATGAAGCTATGTATAAATCTGCCACCTTGCCTGGTACCGAGAATTTGCTGAGGCCGGATAATGATGATTATATGTCATTGGGATATGTTCCTTTGCGTGAACAGTATGATAATTCGGTCTCTCATGCATTGGAGTATTACATTGCAGACTATTCTCTTTCGCTTCTGGCAGAAGCTTTGGGCAAGAAGGAGGATGCGCGTTTTTTTTATAATCGTTCACTGGGATATAAGCACTACTATAGTAAGGAATTTGGTACTTTCCGTCCTATTTTGCCTGATGGTCAGTTCTATTCACCCTTCAATCCAAGACAGGGAGAAAATTTTGAACCGAATCCCGGTTTTCATGAAGGATGTGCCTGGAATTACAGTTTCTATGTTCCCCACGATGTGAAAGGACTTGCCCGTCTCATGGGTGGACAGAAACCTTTCATTGAAAAACTTCAGCGTGTCTTTGACGATGGACTCTATGATCCTGCCAATGAACCCGACATTGCTTATGCTCATCTCTTTTCTTATTTCAAGGGCGAAGAATGGCGTACGCAAAAGGAGACCCAGCGGCTTTTGCAGAAATATTTTAAGAATGCTCCCGACGGTATCCCCGGTAATGATGACACCGGTACCATGTCTACATGGGCCATCTTTAACATGATAGGATTCTACCCCGACTGTCCCGGTGATCCGTATTATACCCTTACTACGCCTGTATTCGATAAGGTAGTGATTCGCCTTGACCCTGATACTTGGGGAAGCGATAAGCTGGTGATAGAAACTAAACGTCCTTCAGCAGAATCCTTATACATCCGTGAGATGGAGTTAGGTGGGAAGAAATTATCCCGTTACCGTATCAGTCATGAAGAACTGATAAAAGGCGGAACGCTGAGATTTATCCTTCGTTAGAATATCCTGTTTGCAAGAAGTTAAGAGTTTGTCAACAAGAAGTTAACTTTCTGTCAACAGGAAGTTAACTTCTTGTAATGCTTTGATAATCAGTATGTATTTTCTACTGGTTATTTCTCTCTTTTCTCAGGGATGAAATCAGATATGCTCCTTTTGAATCTACTGTGCTCCATCGTGCATTGCTGATCACTTTCCATACATACCCTCCTAATTTCCCATAGTTCGAGAGTTTTAGTATGCTTTTGATCTCTTTCGGGTCAATGATACACAGTTGGTCCAGTCTGAGTAGTAAGCATTCTAAATTATGCGTCTGCTTGTTATATGCATATCCGGGGATTTCATAGAAGGAAATATCCGTCGTTCCTTCTCCGTTCTCCCCAAGGGGAGTTAGAGGGGGAAGTCCTTTACTTTCTTCTCCTATACTATGCTCTCCTATACTTTGTCTGGAATTGTCTGCATTTTCAGGTGAATTGTCTACATGCTGCATACTATTTTGTGGATTTTGCATACAGCCTGTATCTTTTTCCCCTTTTCTGCTTTTATATTCCTTCGTTTCTTCTTCTGTTTTTACCAACATGTAGGGTAGGGACGCTAAGTCCCTTTTCCTACGTTTGGTTGCTTCAAGCCACACTTTCTGAATCTCCACGGATGTCAATATTCCATATTTCTCATAAGTCTCTTTATCAAAGAATGCTTTTTCTACCAAGATATCTACAATTCCCTGCATCTCATCTTCTGTAAGTTCCCTGCCGGCCTTATTAGTGAAGAGAGTACATTGCTCCTTTCCCCAAAGCAGGTAATATCCGCTTTCCTTATATATTTTGCTCAATAGCTTCATTACTGCTGCCGTTCCTTTCATACCGAACTTTGCCTCGGTCAGTTCCATGGGTACTTCATCAAAGAGTACCACTGATATGGGATAATATTGTATCCCTCCATACGTCATTGCCATAACTTTTAATTTAAAACTTTTAATTCTTAATTTACTACCGGTCTCCATTCTAGGAAGTTTTCCAGTTGGAAGCTTCTCCATGCTTGTATATCTACGTCCCAATACACAACATGTCCTTCGATACGCTGTATATCGTATCTTTGATGAAAGTGGCTTTCATAGGGTAGTAGGGTTGCTTTTACAAACTTGAATGTCCCGTCTTGCTTGTAATATGCTATGAGAGCATATCCATAGAGCATGTAGTCAATAAGGTTTTCCAGTCTGTCCGTCATCCATTGTGCTGCGCTTTTCGTATATTCTTTTTCAAGCATAATACGTATTGCCCATTTCTTTCTGAGTGCTTCGTGAAGTGAAGCGTTCCTTTTTTGCTTTTTCATTGCATTTTAATTTTAAATTCTTGAATTTTTAGTTGTTTAGTAGGTGTTTATGTCGGGCATAAAAAGAGAGAAGATGTCACTTTTTGAAAAAGCGGCATCTTCTCATTTGCGGGGCTTAATCTTTGCTAAAGCGGGGCAAAGATATAGCGAATTATAGATAGGATATAACTATTTAATTATTGTCCGATTAATTTGTAATTATTATCTTGATGTTTTCTCTCTTTTATTTATTTTACGAGGAAATTCACTTCTTAATATTTCTCCCATTTCCTCTTCTATTGTTTTTGAAACTAAGTGATTATCTTGAGCGGATAGAAAGAACTTACCTTTTGCTGCCCATTCTGCCAATGCTTTTATAGATACTTCGTTTTTATTACCAAAGCATCCTTCTTCTCTTAATTTGAGTAAGAGTCTCATCCCCTTTTCCCGATCTTTATGGAGGATGCCTTTTACTGTTTGACTTTTAGGACGTCCAGGTTTTCTCTTAATCTCTGATACATTGTTCTTTGAAGTTAATTTCTGTGCCTGTTTCGACTCTTTTTTTTAAGGTTTTCAGCCTTCATTTCTTGTTTCATTTTTCTTGTTTTTTAGTTAAATATTTAAATACGTATAAAATGTAAAAAAATGACAAAATTACTATGTTATTTTTGAAAATGGATAGGTTTGACAGGAAAAATGATTTTGGAAGTTTTTGAATGTGGTGTATGTAGTTGATATATAGGTGGATGGTGTGGGGAAAAAGGGGGTGTTTAAAAAACGTTCGTTTAAT
>NZ_MSHA01000028.1:64810-90714 GCF_001940965.1 Bacteroides sp. Phil13
ATTAAACGAACGATTAAAAGTCATTTTTCTGTTTTAATAGGTTCGTTTACAGTATATTAAGCTGGAATACCTGTTTGTACGGTTTGGAAGAGAATATGTCTCATTCAAACCGCGAAGCGCACCCAAAACAATTATAAAATTCTCCTTTTTGTTTTTATAAGTGGTTGAAAATCAAAAATATTGGTTTGCGGCTCGTACTCGTGACAAGCAAGAATTTGCAGTCCGAAAATTCTTAGATAAACTTAAATCTGAGGAGAATTTGGATATTGATTACTATCTTCCCACGCGAATTGTCATATCACAATTGAAATATCGTCGTAAGCGTAGTGAAGTTCCTGTCATTCGAAATTTGATCTTCATTCGTGCCACCAAACAGGTTGCTTGTGATATTTCTAATGTTTATAGTGCCCAGCTTTTTTATATGAAGGATTTTTCTACCCATTCCATGCTGATTGTCCCCAGTAAGCAAATGGAAGACTTCATGTTTGTTATGGATTTGAATCCTGATGGGGTTAGTTTTGATACTGAGCCTTTTGCTATAGGAAACAAAGTGAAAGTCGTTAAAGGGGATTTTTGCGGCATTGAAGGTGAAATAGCTACGGAATCTAATAAAACCTATGTTGTTATTCGTATCAAGGGTGTTTTAGTTGCCAGTGTCAAAGTACCCAAATCTTACCTGAAAATGATAAAGTAGTCTTATCTTAATTGAGATTAATCATATTTTAATCATATACCAAATGAATTCTTTACTTTCTCGTGCTCTTGAGCTTCAGCATGCAGCTCATGAGCTGATGTATCTTGGTATGGACGGTGAACCTATCTATTCTGATACTTTTTGTCGGTTAAATAAGGAACTTCTCGTCAAGTCCGATTCCCTTTTTTCCTCTCAGAGTTCCAATACTGAGGAGGAAGCCAACTTGTGTCTGGCCCTTCTGATGGGTTATAATGCTACCATTTATGATTATGGGGATAAAGGGCAGAAAAAGCAAGCTGTTTTAGATCGAATCTATAATGTTTTGGAGAAACTTCCTGATTCTTTGCTTAAGCTTCGTCTATTGACCTATACTTATGGTGAAGTCTATGACGAATCTATACTTCAGCAAGCTCATGCTATTATGACTCAGTGGGGTAATAGCACTTTAAGTTCTGAACAAATAGATATTATTGAAGTACTTAAGAATATTGAAGAGAATCCGTATCCATATCACTATATTGACTAAAATATAGGATTATACTTAGGTGATCTTTTTTTATATTAATGCTATTTGTAATAAAAAAGACTCAATAGTTATTTGCATTAAACATGGTTAGCGTCCCCAAATGATATATAACATAATTCGAATGAAATTGAGGCCTTTTTGCTGTAATTACTATCCTATTTGTGTGTATAGTAACAGTGATTTTATAAGTTTCTTCCTCCGCTACAAATCAGAAGTGGTGACTAGTAAAAAGTATATTCAAGCTTTTTGTTTGAGAAATAAAGTACCTTAAGGCACCTCAACCTGCTTCCTCTCAGGAACCGTTCCATATTATGGTAGATAGCCGTATGAGTAATAGGCGTTCACATCCAGCAACGGAATTTGAGCCATAAAGCTGGTCTGAATAAGTGTTATTTCTTGAAGGTTTTTCACGATATGGTGCAAGTATGAAAGAGTGTTTTCTTCCAATGACTATCGGACTGGGGAATAATCAGTTTTAAAAATCAACTCCTTTTTTGAACTTATTTTAATGGGGAAACCGATTTCTGATGATTGTCCATATATAATATGGCAAAAAATGGACGCTAGCTAAGTGTAAAACATTGATAATTAGGTTGGTCTGGTATATGTGAGGGCGAAATTCGTGAAGGTCCGAATGGAGTGTGGTGACAAAACAGTGGATATTTTCAGAATTGAACCATCAAATCGGGGCTATTATCTTATCATATATTTTTCCATTACTTGAAAAAATCGTATGAGAACATGAAGAATGACTTTGCAAAATCACTAAAAGAGTTGCTATTGTATGAGGTCAATACATGAATAATCTATTATGTAATTATAAAAACAAATGCTTTAGGTGTGTGACAGGTCAAAGTGACTACTTACTACAGTATTAATTACTTTGTTGTCAAAAGGGCTTTTTTTTGATTTAAGAAGAAACGCTTGGTATTTGCAGCCAGTGATGAGTAAAAATTCATTCGAAACTTAAAAATATAATGAGATTCGCAACCATTTTATTCCCGCAACCTCAAATAGTGAGAAAAATGAGTGCTGGTAATCAGGTGGTAAGCAAGATACTGCTCGTCGCTTACATCTGTGTATTTGAATCTAATAAATTTATAGTAATTTAGCATCAAATAGGTCCACTATTTAGTTGAATACCGAGCGTTTATATTTCAATATACATCCTTTTTTACTGTTCAGGTAGTCCGAGAATACGGTTTTTAGTCCGATTTAATACCATTTTCAAATCTTCACTAAATGTTTTCGGACGTGGTTCAATACCACTGGTAAAAACTACATTTTTAAGAAAATAAAACAAACATATATATGTTCAACTTAGAAAAATTCATAGCTGATAGTGTGACATCGCGTCCGGTCAGCATGTTTGCAGCAGATATTGAGGAAAATAAAGAGGTGCTCACTAGTGAGATTAAAGACAAGACTGTGTGTGTGATTGGTGGTGCTGGCTCCATTGGCTCCAGCTTCATCAAGGTAATCCTGCGTTTCGAACCAAAGTCTGTGGTGGTGGTTGACCTCAATGAGAACGGACTTGCAGAGCTTGTGCGCGATGTGCGCTCTACCGAAGGCCTCTTCTGTCCAGATGAGTTCCGCTGCTACACCCTCAACTTCGCAGATCCAATTTTTGAGCGTATTTTACATGAGGAGAAGGGTTTCGACATCGTTGCCAACTTCTCCGCTCACAAGCACGTGCGTTCTGAGAAAGATAAATATACCGTTCAGGCGCTTATCGAGAATAACGACATCAAGGCCAAGAAGCTGATGGATCTCCTCTGTGTTTATCCTCCTAAGCACTTCTTCTGTGTTTCTACCGATAAGGCGGCAAATCCTGTGAACATTATGGGTGCCAGCAAGCGCATCATGGAGGATCTTGTAATGGCATACAATACACACTTCAAGGTCACTACCGCTCGCTTCGCTAATGTAGCATTCTCCAACGGTTCACTTCCGGACGGCTGGATCCATCGTCTCCAGAAGAAGCAACCTCTTGCAGCACCTTCTGATGTGAAGCGCTATTTCGTATCTCCTGAGGAATCTGGTCAGATTTGTATGCTCGCTTGTATCCTTGGCAATGGTGGTGAGGTATTCTTTCCAAAGTTGGGCGAAGACCAGATGCTCACCTTTTCTGCCATTTGCAATGATTTCGTGAAGGCTGAAGGCTTCACTAGAGTAGAGTGCAAGAACGATTCTGAGGCAAAGCAGTATGCAGCAAACATGTCATATGAGTCTGAAACTTATCCTGTAGTTTATTTCAAGAGCGATACCACTGGTGAGAAGGCATACGAAGAATTCTATGCTTCTGGCGAGAAAGTCAACATGGATCGCTTCATGGCTCTTGGGGTAGTGGAGGAGACAACCCGTAGAAATATGACCGAGGTCAACGATTTCTTCGTTGAACTTGAGAGTGTTTTTGCTTCTCCAGATTTTACCAAAGCTCAGGTGGTAGAATCAATTAAGAAGTTCATTCCTAACTTTGAACATGAGGAGAAGGGCAAGAACTTGGATCAGAAAATGTAAAATAATAGTTAACAAGTTAACTTTTAACGTTATGGCTGATTACAAAAAGACAATTGATTTCATCAAGTCTGTATATGGCAACAAGGAGTTTACTCCTCTTGCCGTTCCTGTATTTGCAGGCAATGAAAAAGCATATCTCAACGAGTGTATCGATACTACTTTCGTTTCATCCATAGGTAAGTTTGTCGATCGCTTCGAGGAGGAGATGGCTAAATATACCGGTTGTAAACGTGCAGTAGTGTGTGTGAACGGTACAAACGCTCTCCATATGTCGCTTATGTTCGCTGGTGTGGAGCGTGATGATGAAGTGCTTACTCAAGCACTCACCTTCATTGCTACATGTAATGCACTCTCATACATTGGTGCACATCCTGTATTCCTCGATGTAGATCTCACCACCATGGGGCTCTCTCCTGATGCAGTCAAGGAGTGGCTCATTAAAAATGCAGAGATTCGCAATGGCGAATGCTACAACAAGAACACCGGCCGTTGTGTAAAGGCTTGTGTACCTATGCACACTTTCGGTCATCCTGTTCGCATCGAGGAACTTGCACTGGTTTGCGAGGAGTATCACATCGAGCTCGTAGAGGATGCAGCAGAGTCAATAGGTTCACTTTACAAAGGAAAGCATACTGGTACCTTCGGTAAGGTAGGCGTTATTTCTTTCAACGGCAACAAAACCATTACTACTGGTGGTGGCGGTATGATGCTCTTCAATGATGATGAACTTGGCGCATACGCAAAGCACATCACTACTCAGGCCAAGGTCCCACACCGTTGGGAGTTCCGTCACGACCACATCGGCTATAATTACCGTATGCCAAACATCAATGCAGCTCTTGGTTGCGCTCAGCTCGAGAATCTTAATAAGTGTGTAGCCAGCAAACGTAAGGTAGCTACCGAATATATCGATTTCTTCAACAATGTTGACGGCATTGATTTCTTCGCCGAACCAGAGAACACCTTCTCTAACTACTGGCTCTCAGCAGTTGTGCTCAAGGACAAAGAGGCCCAGCTCGACTTCCTCCAGCAAACCAACAACAATGGTGTCATGACACGCCCTATTTGGGAACTTATGAGCCGTCTGCAAATGTTTGAGAAGTGCGAAAACGACGGTCTCAGGAACACTATCTGGTTTGCCGATCGTGTAGTTAATATTCCTTCAAGCGTACGACTTGAAGACCTGTAAGAATGTGTAATAATTTAAAAAATGAGTTGATATGGAACAGAAAGTTTTAGAAATCATCAACAATATCCGTGCCGCTAAGGATATGGCACCTATAGCAGAACTTCATACAGAGGACAAGCTTCGCGATGACCTCGGACTCACTTCTTTCGATTTGGCAGAGTTGACTGTCAACATCGAGGATGAGTTTGACATTGATATTTTCGAGGACGGTCTTGTGGATACAGTAGGCCAGATCTACGCAAAACTCTCATAAGTAATGGCTGCATTTCTTTTCAATGGTGCTGAGGAATACTCTTACAAGATGCTGGTTGAGTATATTAATCAGCATAAGAAGTACTTCCCGCTCTATAAGACTCATGACATTTTTGCCTACTTCGAGAATCTGATTAAGGCTATTGTGACCAACAGGCCTCTTGTGCTGCTGGATAGTGACCTTAATCCTTCGGAGGTGGCAGGTGTGGATGAGAGTCAGGTGAATATAGCAGTACAACTTCCTGATTATCATTTTGACGATATAAATTCTGTGGTGGCTGCATTGCAGAAATCTTCTTCTGAGATAACTATCTTCACTTCTGGTACCACTGGCCAGCCAAAGAAGGTGGTTCACTCCATTGAAACTTTGACCCGTTCGGTTCATTTAGGAGATAGGTATAAAGGTCAGGTTTGGGCATACGCTTACAATCCTACTCACATGGCTGGACTTCAGGTGTTTTTCCAAGCATTTGAAAATCAGAACACACTTGTAAATGTTTTCAATATGCAGAGAAGTGATGTGTATCAGAAGATTGCTCAGTATCAGATTACTCACATTTCGGCTACTCCAACCTTCTATCGTTTGCTTCTTCCTTTTGAAGAGTCTTATCCTATGGTTCAGCGGGTAACCCTTGGTGGCGAGAAATCGGATAACCATCTCTATGAGAATATCAAGAAGATTTTCCCTAAGGCTAAGATAAATAACGTGTATGCTTCTACTGAAGCTGGTTCGTTGTTTGCTGCCAAGGGCGATTGCTTCCAGATTCCTGAGAAGATTTGCGAAAAGTTTACAGTTGTAGATGACGAGTTGCTGATTCACAAATCGCTCCTCGGTAAGTCTGACTGCTTCAAGTTTGATGGTGATTACTATCATTCAGGTGATCTCATTGAGTGGGTGAACAAAGAGGAAGGTATTTTTAAGTTCAAGAGTCGTAAGAATGAGCTGGTTAATGTGGGTGGCTACAAGGTCAACCCAGGAGAAGTGGAGGATGCTATCAATGCTATCGAGGGTGTACGCCAGTCGTTGGTATATGGTAAGGCAAATTCAATTCTTGGCAATGTGCTAATTGCAGAAGTCCATCTTGAAGATGGTGCAGAAGTGACCGATATTGAAATTCGTAAGACACTCAGAAAACAGCTTCAGGACTTCAAGATCCCTCGTAAAATCAAGTTTGTTGAGGCATTCTTATTAACAAGAACTGGTAAATTAAAACGCTCATAATTCAAATGTTTATGAACATTATTGTAACGGGTTGCTCACGTGGTGTGGGCTTGGAAATATGCAGAGTATTGCTCGAACAAGGTCATTCTATATACGGAATTGCACGAAGCTGTCCTGAAGGATTTCAGGCACTTCAGGCAGAATATGAAGGTAAACTCTTCTTTAAAAGTGTTGACCTTGCAGATTGTGAAAACGTACGTCTGAACGTCTTCAAAGACTATTGCGGAAACAGAGTCCAGATTGATGGCTATGTAAACAATGCTGCAGTAGCATACGATGATATTGTTACCAACCTCAATCTTGACCGATTGAAAGCTATGTACAATGTGAATGTGTTCACCCCAATGATGATGACCAAGAATGTAATCCGCAACATGATTCTCCATCACACCAAGGGCGCCATCATCCACATCTCATCTATTAGCGTACACACAGGTTACAAGGGTCTTGCAATGTATGCATCTTCTAAGGGGGCTCTTGAGGCATTCTCAAAGGACACCGCTCGCGAATGGGGGCCAATGGGCATTCGTTCAAATGTAGTTGTCCCAGGCTTCATGGCTACCGCTATGAGCTCAACACTAACAGAAGATCAGAGAAGCAAGATTTATGCACGTACTTCATTGAAGACTGCTACCAGCATTAGATCGGTTGCTGAAACTGTTGCTTTTCTCTTGAGTGAGAAAGCAGAGAGTATCACAGGACAGAATATTCATGTTGATAACGGAACTATCTAAGTATGAGGTTGCTATTAGTAATTGGAGGAGGTAGTACAGCTCTTGAAATTAGAGAATGTGCAGACTTGTTCTATAAAGATCTGTTTGAAAAAGTTTACAATGTAATAGGTGATAATGAAAAATCAACACTTTCTAATATTATTCATGATAGTGAAGTCGATTCCTTCATTGCTAATAATAATGAAGTGGCTTTCATTATCGGTTTTACTAATCAAAAACTTAGAAAACTGTTTAATGAGAAGCTTCATGCTTGTGAACCTGTTTCCATTGTTCATCCAACGGCTTTCATTTCACCCTCAGCTACTATTGGCGAAGGTTCGTATGTTGGAGCAACTGCAGTTGTCTCTTCCAATACACGAGTAGGAAAAGGATGTATCGTGAATATTGGTGTTTCTGTTGGCCACGATGCAGTTGTTGGTGATGATTGTATCTTCAATCCAGGAGCTCGTATTAGTGGACATTGTCAAATTGGGTCAAGAACTTTGTTTGGAGCTAATTCCTTCATTTTTCAGGGTAGGACAGTGGGTGAAGATTGTGCAATTGATGCGTTAACTTACATTGATAGGGATATTGAAGATAAAAAGCTTTGCACCAGCAATGTTGGTGGCATGAAAGTATTTAAGAATCGTATTTTCTAATGAGTAAAGTTCTAGCATTCACTGTCGTATACCCACAGGCAGAAAAGTACATTGGCGATTTTATAAAATGTTTGTCTCAACAAACATTTTCCTATTTTGATGTGCTTATAGTAAATGATAGATGTAACCAAGAGGATATTAGTGAGGCTTTTAGTGCATTTAATACTCATTTAATAAACTCCAATGAAAGTCCATCTAAAAACAGACAAATTGGCATTGAATATGCCTTTAATAATAACTACGATTATTTAGTATTCTGTGATATTGATGATTGGTTTCTACCAAATCGTTTTGAAACCTCTCTTTATTATTTAAAGAATGCTGATATTGTTGTGAATAATTTGAACATAGTTGGCGAGCATCGAGAGAGGCTATGTGATCGTTATTTTTCGTTTAGTATTGATACAAGTATAGTTATTGATTCAAACTATCTGAAAGATAAGAATTTACTAGGGTTGTCAAATACAGCAATTAAAGTTCAGGAAAAAGCATTGGTGGAGTTTCCTAAAGACATATCAATAGGAGATTGGTATTACTATTCAATATGTGCAGAAAGAGGTCTTACCATAGTCTATTGTGATGATGCACTTACCGATTATCGACAGCATGATAATAATCTAATTGGTATAGATGACTTCTCTGTTTCCCTCTTTCGAAAGCTCATTAAGTTAAAGATAGAGCATTATTCTTTTATGAATGTTTTATATCCTTCCTATATGCTATTGTTAGGTGAAGCTAGATCATTAGAGAGCCTGACTGATGATGAACTCTCAGCTCTTATTAAGAAAAACAAAAATGCAAACGCCCATCCACTATGGTGGGAGAATATTAAAAAATAAAAAGATTATGAATAAGTATCCTTACATTATTGCTGAAATTGGTGCAAATCACAATGGCAATATGGATTTGGCTAAAAAACTAATTAAATCAGCAAAAGAGGCAGGTGCTGATTGTGTGAAATTCCAATTATTTGAGGCAAATGACTTGAATACGTACGATAGTCTTGTAGAATTAGATAAAGGTACTTTAAAACTTGAAAACGTTCTTGAATGGAAGTCTACAGAACTAGGTCTTAATAATATTTTTGAACAGGTAGAAAAATTTGCAGTTCAAGAGGAAGAGCATATTGAATATTTTAAATATGCTAGAGAAATTGGTATAGACTATGCTACTTCCGTATTTACTAAGAAAGAGGTAGACTTCTGTATAGATCAGGAGACATCATGTATTAAAATTGCGTCTTGTGATGCGACAAATCTTGATCTTATTGAATATGTAATTTCAAAAGATTATCCTGTAATGGTTGCATTGGGTATGTGCTCATTGGGAGAGGTCGAAAATATTGTAAATTTAGTACCACAAAAATTTAGACATAACGTTACATTGCTTCATTGCGTTTCTTTGTATCCACCAAAGGATGAGTATGTAAATCTAAATTTCATGGATACTCTAAAGAATGCTTTTGGTTTACCAGTTGGATTTTCAGATCATACATTGGGTACAGCTATTCCATTGGCTGCAATTGCAAAGGGTGCTGCTGTCATCGAAAAGCATTTCACTCTTGATAAGAATCTTCCTGGATGGGACCATAAGGTATCTGCTACCCCAAATGAGATGAAAATTATTTGTGAAGATGGCAAACGTATTATTGATGCTCTCGGAAACGGTATTAAAGTAGTATCTGATGCAGAAATGGAAAAAAGACTCAAATTCCGTAGAGGTCTTGTCACAAAGCATGCATTGGAAAAAGGGCATGAACTCGTGTATGATGATTTCATGTTCAAGCGTCCGGGAACAGGTATTTCTGCTGATAGATTAAATGAGGTGATAGGACGTCATGTGAACCGTGATATTGAAGCAGACAAAACATTATTCTGGGAGGATCTTGTAAAATGATAGCAATTATTCCAGCCCGTGGAGGAAGTAAAGGCCTCCCTGGCAAAAACATAAAGATGCTTTGTGGCAAGCCAATGATTGCTTATGCAATCGATGCTGCAAAGAAGTCAAAGTACATTGATCATGTGGTTGTTTCTACTGATGATCAGCAGATTGCCGATATTGCGTTGCAGTATGGAGCTGAGATACCGTTCTTGCGACCGGATTTCTTGGCGTTTGATACGGCACAGGCAGTAGATAATTATATCTACACTATAGATAGACTCTCAAAAAGATGGAGTATACCCATTGAAGAATTTGTAGTTCTTCAGCCAACCTCTCCACTTCGCATAACAGAAGATATCGATGGCGCTATTGAGATGTTCTTCGAGAAGAAGGCTGATTCAGTTATCAGCTACACTCCAGAAGCACACCCGGTTCGTTGGCATAAGTACATTAATGAAAACAATGAGTTTGTCGATATTTTCGATACAACCATTACCAACCGTCAGGACTTGAAAACCTCTTACTATCCTAATGGTGCTGTATATGTATTCCGTAGTAGCATGATAAAAGAACGCAAGTACTATACTGAGAAGTCGTATGGCTACATTATGCCGCGAAATCGTAGTGTAGATATCGATTATCAGGAAGATTTTGATTACGTTGAGTTTTTGATGTCGAGAAGATAATTATGACAATTACGGACAGTAACCAATATCAGATAAATGATAATGCCTCTATTAAAGATGCATTGATAGCTCTGAATGAACAGAAAACAAATGCGCTTACGGTATTTGTTCTTAACTCCAATAAACAGGTAATTGGTACTGTTACAGATGGGGACATACGAAGGGCTCTCATTAAGGGTGCAAGGCTTGACGACTGTATAACAGTCTGTATGAATACAGATTTTACATTCATTAGGGATACGAATCTTGACGTACGTTATATTAAGGAACTCAAGAACAAAGGAAGGCGTATGCTTCCTGTCTTAGATGCTGACAATCATTTATGTGATATTAAAGATTTGTCTGTATTGAAATCAATCCTTCCCATTGATGCAGTTCTGATGGCAGGTGGTAAGGGAGAGCGTCTTCGTCCATTTACTGAGAAGACTCCAAAGCCATTACTCGAAGTTGGAGGCAAGTGCATCATCGATTACAATGTCGACCGTTTGATTTCTTATGGTGTTCAGCATGTCAATGTGACCGTCAACTATTTGGCAGAACAGCTCGAAGATCACTTCGCTACTCCTCGCGATGGTGTACAGGTTCGTACTTTTCGTGAACCAAAGTTCCTAGGCACCATCGGCAGTATCAAGTTTGTAGACACTTTCTACAATGATACTGTCCTTGTGATGAATTCCGACCTTTTCACTAATATCGATTATGAGGACTTCTTCCTCCATTTTCAAATGCACGATGCAGAGATGTCGGTAGCTGCTGTTTCTTACAACATCAGCATTGAGCTCGGAATCTTGGATCTTGATGGTCGTAACATCAAGGGGCTCATCGAGAAGCCAAAGTATAGCTATTATGCCAATGCAGGTATCTACCTCATCAAGAAGAGAGTCCTTGCCGAGATTCCGGAAGATACTTTCTTTCATGCCACCCACCTTGTGGAGAAGCTTATCGCTCAGGGCAAGAAGGTTATTCGCTATCCCCTTAATGTTACATGGATTGATATCGGTACCCCTCAGGAATATGCAAAGGCAAAAGATTTGGTGAAACATTTGAAATAAAATCATAAACTGGAGAAATATTTTTGCTTCATTGATAATTAGCGTACTATCGTTTGTATGTGGGTGCATTTTGTGCTTCTTTCAAACAGGTAGTAAAATAAGTTGTTCTATTTGAAATAAAGGAAGGTCTTTACCGATAACCATAGAAGGTGATTTATTTGTATAATAATATGATCGAGTTTTTCAAACATATTGCGAGATATCTAATATTGAAAAGAAGAGGAGTGGATATTGATATTAGATCAACATTATGTCATAGGGTGTCCTTGCCAACTCAGTTCAAGTCTGCCAAAATAGTTAATTCTAAGTTAGAGATTTCAAAGCTTGGTGATGGGTGCTTTCTTGAGAACGTTGTTTCATATGGTGATATTGAGTTAGCTGACAATGTTTCAATATCTGGCCCTGGGACAGTTTTGCATGCGGTTAAAGGTAAAATCAAAATAGGTCGTTTCTCAAGTATTGCACAAAATGTTTCCATCCAAGAATTCAATCATAAGATGTTAACTCCGACTACATATGCAATGAATCACTTTTTTTTCACTCACAACTTTATGGATGATGTTACTTCTAAAGGTGATGTAATCCTTGCAGAAGATGTGTGGGTTGGTTCCAATGTTGTTATCCTCTCAGGAGTAAAAATTGGAAGAGGAGCAATAATTGCTGCCGGTTCCGTTGTTACAAAGGATGTGGCACCATATTCTATTGTAGGTGGAGTTCCTGCTAAAGTAATAAAGATGCGTTTTTCTGATGAAGTAATAAAAAAAATAGAAAATAGTAGATGGTGGGAGTGGAACACAAAATCTATTCTCGAAAATAAAGAGTTCTTCACTCGTGAGTTCGAATGATTCTTCAAAAGCTCTAAAGGCGGGACTGTGGTATACAGTTTCCAATATCGCATTACGTGCTGTTAGTGTTCTAACTGCACCAATTTTTACTAGGTTATTAACGCCTTCTGATTATGGGAAGTTTAACAGCTTTTTCTCTTGGCAGACTATTTTAGCCTGTGTTTTTGGCTTGTGCCTAAATTACTCTATAGGTAGGGCGAAGATTGATTATAAAGATGATTTCAATGAATTTATATCTTCTGTCCAGACATTGTCAATACTTGTAGGTCTCTCAATGCTTATTTTGGCTTTGCCATTTCTGGGACCTTTGTCTGCATTCATGGAGATTGATAAGAGTTTGCTCATTTCACTTATGGTTCTTCTTGTCATTTCTCCATCATTAGATTATATGCAATCCAAATTCAGGTTTGAATATAGATACAAAGAAAATGTTGCCATCGCTCTTATTAATACAGTAGGTGTTATTGTTATCTCAATAGGCTTGATACTACTCAGTGAGTTAGAAAATAGATATGCAGCTCGCATCATGGGTAGTGTAATACCAACCTTTTGCTTAGGCACGTTTGCTGTACTTTATTTATTCAAGAAAGGTAGGAAGACTGTCAATCTTGAGTATTGGAAGTATGCACTAAAGTTTTCAATACCAATGATTCCTCATGGGGTTGCAATGGTGCTGCTTGCTCAGATTGATAGAATTATGCTCATAAAAATGACAAGTGATGAAGCAGCTGGTTTATATAGCTTCGGATATTCTTATGCAATCATCATTTCTATTTTTACGAACGCAATAATGAACGCTTGGCAACCATGGCTTTATGACAAAGTGAACGGATCAAAATATGAGGAGGTACGAAAGTCTAATAGACAGATAAATAATCTTGCGTTTTTCTTGACTCTCTGTTTCATCTTAGTTGGACCTGAAGTCATAATGGCTCTTGGAAGTGAGCCCTTTTATGAGGCTAAATGGATGGTGGCTCCGATTATTGCAGGTTGTTTCTTCCAATTCTTTTATGGCTATTTCTCGTTAATGGAAATGTATTGTAAGAGAACTGATATCATTGCCTACGGATCAGTTGCAGCCGCAGTCGTGAAAATAGGATTAAACTTCATTTTTATTCCAAGTTTCGGATACATTGGAGCTGCATATACAACGATGTTAGGGTATGGATTGCTGTTGGTTTACCATTGGGTAATTTTTAGGCATATATTTAAGGCAAAGATTTTTGCCGAGAGACAGATGTTGTTGCTTGTTGTACTTACTGTAATACTAACATTGTTGCTCGCACATACCTATGACATGTATTTGATAAGATATTTAATATTAACGGCATTGTTACTCTTTACAGGATACATCTATCGAACTAACATAAAGTCATTAATTCGTAATTTTTTGAAACATGAATAGTTTTAATAATAAAAGAATCCTTGTTGTTTGCAAGGAAACGTTTAGTTACCCATTGCAATTCCTTGTAAAGAAGTGGCAAGCTAATAATACAGTTGCGGCTTTTTTTTTCAATCCATGTGAAACGAAGTATAGTAAGTGTATACTCAACGAGATTACATACTATGCATATAAAGATATCCCAGGGCTGAAGCTATACACCTCTGATATTATTGCAGACGAATTTACTGAAAAGCTTAATAGTAATGATATTTGTGATCAAGAGATGCTTGACATGATTGAAAAGGAGTATACGCATTTTCAGAATGTGAATAATCAGATTATATCAACTCAATTCTTGACGCGCCATTACCATTTCCGTAACTATATGTATCCATGCACTTATGTACAGCAGTTGAATTGGTTGATTTTGAATTATAAGAATGTAATTTCTCTGATCAATGAATTCAAACCAGATGTTGTCGTGGATACGGACAATGCTGAATTAGCAAGAACTATATTGAGAGAGGTATGTCATAAGCAGAGAATACCATATATCAATATAGATTATCCAAGATACGAGTTTTATAAGCTCTATTCTGGAAATCTCAATCTCAAGTATTCGGATATTTTCTATGATACCTACACAAAGTATTTAAATGGACAAGAGTCTGAATTGAAAGAGGGGTTTGAGTATATAGAAGAATTCAGAAACAAGACATTCATCATGCACGCTATGTACAAGGGGGATGTGACAGCTCAGTATAGGCCAGATAGTATACTAACTTCAATCAAAAGGGTATATGGCATGGTTCGATATTTTTTGAGTCAAGATAAGGCTGGTAATAACAAGGCAATAAAGAAATCGAATCCAATACTTTATCCAGACTCTAAAGAGTATGTGCGCTTCTACTTCAACTTCGAACTCAATAAGCAGAGATTGCTTCGCGCTAATAAATACTTCAGTGCTCCAGAGAAAGTGAAGTATGTATACATGCCTCTACCCTTGATTCCTGAGTCCACAACATTCTCAGTATCGCCAATGTATGTTAATGAGTTGACGATAATTGAAGCCGTTTCAAAGAGCTTGCCTGCAGGCTGGTGGCTATATGTAAAAGAGCATCAAGCAATGGTTGGAGAACGTGGAGTAGAATTCTACGAGAAAGCCAACAGACTACCAAATGTAAAGATGGTACAGTTAAATTATTACGAAGATCCAAAACCATGGATTTCAAATTCACAGGGAGTGGTTACAATCTCTGGAACTACAGCCTATGAAGCTGCTTTGATGGGTAAGCATTCTATTTTGTTTGCGGATACTCCATTTAGTCTAATTGAGGGAATACAACGTCTAAAGTCTTTTGAAGATCTTCCAGCTGCATTTCGTGAGTTCAACAAGCCCCTTGATAATAAGAAGTCTTGTGCCGCATACATTGAAGCAGTTAAGGTTCTTGGATACCCAATTAACCTTAAACTTCTATTGAATAAGGGAGAAAAAATCCTTAGGGGTACAGAACTTCTGGATGAGGAGTATCAGACTAATTTGAATCTTCTAGAACAACTTTTTGTTGACGGTTACAATAATTTCAAATTGCAATAATACTTGAACATGGGATGAGACGAGTGTTTACGCATCTCACAAATGCTAGCGATTTCTTTCAAATGCCAATCTTTAAAAAAAATAGATGGTAGATAGAACTATTTTAAGTGGTTGAAGCCGCATCTTTGAATAAATAAACTATAATATACGTACGGAAATTCAGTTGTAATTTTGATTTATTTTGTCCTAATTTTTACTGTGTGGTAGTCATTGTAAAGCATGATTTTATATCTATAAATCCTTCTACGACCTCCTTTGGATTCTGGATAGAAGCTAGACTCATAAGGAACCTTTTTGGAGATTATTCGGATAATCTAAGATTAAAAATTATATAGGTTTAAGTAAGTTGCTTTGGTGTAGAATATTAATATTTTAAATAATAAAAATATCAATTACATCATAAATAAATTTTTAACAATTATGAATGACCAAGTTTTTGTTAGTATCATTATGGCAGCATACAATGCTGAACAAACTATAAAGCAGTCGATTAATTCTGTTTTAAGTCAATCATATGCTGACTTTGAGTTGATTGTTGTTAATGATTGCTCATCTGATAAGACGCGTGAAATTGTAGTTGATTATACCAAAAAAGATAATCGTGTGCGTTTGATTAATAACAAGAAGAACTCAGGCGTTTCAATCTCTCGACACAATGGGTTGATAAATTCGAAAGGTGCTTGGATAGCTGTTTTAGATAGTGATGACTTATGGGCTCCAGATAAACTAAAAAAGCAAATAGATTTTGTCGTACAAACCTCTGCAAAACTAGTATTTACAGGATCCACTTATATTAGTAATGATGGTACTTCTATAAATTGGATCTTTCATGTTCCTACTCAAATATCTTATAAATCGCTACTTAAACAGAATTTTATTTCAAATTCTTCGGTCTTAGTAGAAAAGTCTTTATATTCAGATTTTGAGTCTATTGGAGATCAAATGCATGAAGATTTTGCATGTTGGCTTAAGATTTTGCGATCAGGAATTATGGCATATGGAATAGACGAGCCATTATTGGTATACCGTATTGCAAAAAAATCAAAGTCTGGAAATAAAAAGAAATCTGCAATAATGGCATGGCGCACATATAGATATATAGGATTAGGACTGTTTCAATCCTTTTATTATCTAATGTGCTATGGTATAACAGGAATAATCAAATATTATCATATTAATAAGAATATTAATAATTGAAAATTATGAAAATTTGTTTCATTAACCCACCTTTCAAAGCTGAGTATGGTAAATTCTCTAGAGAATCAAGAAGTCCGTGTATTGGACATAGTGGTGTATTGTATTATCCTTTATGGTTAATTTATGCAGCTGCTACGGCAGAAAAAGATGGCTTTGAAATTACTTTTATAGACGCACCAGCTAAGCGTTTAAATAAAGATCAGACTCTTGAAATTATTAAACTCAAAGCTGCAGATGCTAAATTATTTGTATTGGATACAAGTACACCGTCAATTTATAGTGATATTGATTTTGGTGCAAGTATTAAGGAAGTTCATCCAAACTCCAAAATATTGTTAGTTGGAACTCATCCATCGGCGACTGATTTGGAGACAATGAATATCAATCCTAAAATTGATTTTGTAGCCAGAAGAGAATTTGATTATATTGTTTTGAATTTAGCAAGAGCGCTCAAAAACGATTGTCAGATATCACAAGTCAAAGGTTTAACTTATCGAGATGTAGACGGATCTATTAAGAGAACAGAAAGTGCAGAACACATTACAAATTTGGACGAAATTCCATTAGCTGCTCCTTTTATCAAAAAATATTTGGATGTAAAAGATTATGTATTTGCTGCTGCAGCGTATCCTTCTATTCAGATTTTTACAGGTAGAGGTTGTCCCGCACACTGTAACTATTGCGTCTATCCACAAATTCTACATGGTCACAACTATCGCTTGAGAACCCCAAAAAGTGTATTAGAAGAGTTTAAATACATAGCTGAAAATTTTCCTGAAGTTAAAGAGGTTGTTATTGAGGATGATACTTTTACTGCAAATAAGCAACGCGTAATGGAAATTTGTGAATTACTAATTAAGAACAATTTACATAAGAAACTTCGATGGCTATGTAACGCACGTGTTAATATTGATCTTGAAACAATGAAAAAGATGAAAAAGGCAGGCTGTCATTTAATTATTCCTGGTTTTGAGAGTTTTAATGATCAAATTTTAAAAAATATAAAGAAAGGCAGTAATACTAAATTGATTGAACAATATGTCGAAAATGCTCGCAAAGCAGGTCTGATGATACATGCTTGCTATATGGTAGGTAATGAGGGGGAAACCAAAGAGACAATGCAAACTACTTTAGAAGCAGCTCTGCGGTTTAAGACTGATACTGCACAATTTTTCCCTCTTATCCCATATCCAGGTACTGAAGCCTATAATTGGGCAAAAAGTAATGGTTATATTAGTGGGAATTATAATGATTATCTGCAAGAGGATGGTACTCTTAATTGTATATTGAGCACCCCTTCATTATCTGCTCAAGAGCTTGTTGACTTTTGTGCTTACGCACGAAAAAAATATTATATTAGACCATGGTACATTTGGCACCGTATCTGTAAAGGACTGCAAGACAAAGAGGATTTGAAGCGAAGCTTGAAGGCATTCTGGAGGCTAAAAGATAGCGTGTTTAATTAATTGTTGCTAAAGACGGTACAGTCCTTTGGCTTAATATGGATAATATGAAGTGCAGAGTATCAGTAGCCATGACATCTTATAATGGCGAAAAATATATACATAAACAGTTGTCTTCTATTTTGTCGAACTTAGGCAATAACGATGAGGTCGTCATTAGTGATGATGGATCTACCGATAATACCAGATCTATTGTTGAAAAATTTGATGATCCAAGAGTGAAATTAATAATAGGTCCCCAAAAAGGTCTCGTTAAAAATTTTGAGTATGCAATCCGATGTTGTTCTGGTGAATACATATTTTTATGTGATCAAGATGATGTTTGGTATAATAACAAAATTGATAAAGTACTGGATGTTTTTTCTAAAACAAATTCTATACTAGTAGAACATGATGCTGTTGTTGTTGACAGCCAAGATAATATCATATATCCCTCTTTCTTTATACATCGCCGAGTACATTCGGGTGTCATTAAGAACTTCTTTAGAAATACTTACCATGGTTGCCTTATGGCATTTCGTTCAGAATTGAAAGAAAAAATATTTCCTTTCCCAAAATCGGGTTGCTTGCATGATCAGTGGATTGGAATAATTGCTGATTATTATGGTCATGTTTTTTTTCTTGAAGAAAAACTAATGGAATACAAACGTCATGAAAATAATATGTCCAGTTTTGAACGTTTGCCTATATCAAGACAACTTAGAGATCGATTTTATTTGTTATTACAGATTATTAAGTATATAATTAGACGAAAATGAAAAACTTAGCGCTTTATTTGCCACAATACCATACTATTCCTGAGAATGATAAATGGTGGGGAAAGGACTTTACAGAGTGGACTACAGTGAAAAACGGAAAAAAGTTCTTTAAAGCCCATCAGCAACCAAAAGTTCCATTAAACGATAATTACTATGATCTTGTTACTAATGGCTGTAATACATGGCAATGGCAGGCAAATTTGGCTAATAAATATGGAATTTACGGATTCTGTATATATCATTATTGGTTTAACGGCAAATTGCTTCTTGAAAAGCCAATGGAAATCCTATTAGCAAATCCCCAGATTGATGTTAAATATTCTATTTGTTGGGCAAATGAACCTTGGGCTAGAACATGGGATGGAAAACCTACCAGTGTACTAATGAATCAAGTGTATGGTGGTGATGATGATATAATTTCGCATTTTAATTACTTGCTCCAATTCTTTAAGGATCCTCGATATATAAAGATAAACAATAAACCGATGGTAAATCTTTATAGAACTGTAAACATAACCTATCTTGAGCAAATGATTTCTACGTGGAATTGCCTAGCAAAAGAAAATGGCTTTGACGGTATATATTGGGTCTCAGCTATAACAAGTGAAAAAAATGACGAGAGAAGTCACCTGTTCGATCATTACTATTATTTTGAACCTGGATATACATTACACAATGCTCTTCCAAAGTATTACCGACTTCGATACGTCTTCATTTCTGGTCTGAGAAGAATTGCAAATAGAGTCTTAAATACAAATCTTGTGGAACGTATCGTTGATATTAACATTATATGGACATCTATTGAAAGACGTATAATTAGAGATAAAGTGAGCCCAGGAATAGTTGTTAGTTGGGACAATACTCCTCGCAAGAAAAAGAATGGTCATGTATTTGAGAATTCAACTCCATTACGTTTTGGTCAATGCATTTCAGTACTTAATAGTAAATACCCCAAAGATGAATTTCTTTATATAAATGCGTGGAACGAGTGGAGCGAGGGTGCGTATCTTGAACCAGATAAAATTCACAAATTCGAATATTTAGAAGCTATACACCAAGTCTTCCAATAATATGTTTACTGTAATAAATCAATATTTCTTGAGTTGGAGGTGCTTTTATCCTGTTTTATTCACACTCTGTATATTATCTCTTTTTCATCAAGATTTAAAGGTCGGACTTATATTCTCTCTAATTGCATTCTTATATTGGTTAAAGTTTTTTTCTTTAAAAAAAGTAACTAATAAAGTTGATGCTTTTGTTGTATTATTCATAGTTGTTTGTGTTATTTCCTTATTGTGGGAAGAAGGTAATTCCGCATTCTCGAACTATATTTATGGATTATCCTACACTGTATTACCAGCATGTTTTTATTTTTATGCAAAACAGTTATCTTTTAAAGAACAAAATGATGTAATAAAGCAAATTGTTTATGCAGTTGAAATATCCATGTTTATTGGGTTGCTATTGTACATAGCAGCACCTGGTTTCTATATTGATTTTCTATTAAAAAAAGCAATTATTCCTAATGACACACTATTTCAAGTGAGAAGGTATTATCAAGGTCTTTTTGGTGTTACTATGACCTCCAGTTTATGCTTGTATGCACTTATTTATGAGTTACACGATATTCAGAAAAAAAACAAAAAACGCATTCCAATATTCATGCTTCTATTTGTGTTGCTAATTATGACTATGCGAAAAAGTGCATTGTTTGGCTTTTTGTTTGTAGTTATATTTGAGCTTTTTCTCTCAAAAAAAACAAATAAAAAGGTGATTCTTATTATACTTTTTATAATTGCTATTATTGGATTATTTGCTATTAGAGAATTTCCTGAACTTTATGAGGCCGTAATGTTTAGGTTTTCAGGTGAGGATGTGGAAGATGGTTTGATTTCTCGTAGTACTCAGGCTACTACTTCCTTAGCTAATTTAGAGAATTATATGTTAGGTAACGGTCTCGGATCTGCAGGCCATCATGCTGGAATGTCTACAGATTTGAAAGTGGTCATTTTTGACAATGCTTATTTACTATTGTTGTGCGAAACTGGTATTGTCGGTTTATTAGCATTCGTACTGTCTACATTTCCGGTTTTAACTTCTAAATTAGTTCGAAATAAAAATAGATATGCTTACGAAATATTTATTGTAATATTATTACAATCATTGACATCGAATATGTTTGAGTTTATTTATATAATGCCTTTCTTCTGGTTTATTTTTGGTGTTTGTGTGAGTTGTAAATATTATAAAATCAAAACAATATAAAGTAGTATGGAAGGACTGAGTTTTTTGGTTAGCATTATTGTGCCTGTTTATAATGTTGAAAATTATGTGGAGCGTTGTTTGTTAAGTTTGCTGAATCAAACATATAAGAATCTTGAAATATTAATAGTGAACGACTGTAGTACAGATAGTAGTTTAGAAATTTGTAAATCTATAGCCGAGCGTGACACCAGGGTTCAAATCTTTTCCAATAAAGTAAATATTGGTCTATCCAGTACCAGAAATGTTGGTTTGGAAAGAATATCTGGAGAATATGTTATTTTTGTTGACAGTGATGATTTCTTGGATAAGAATTTCATTGAAATAATGTTGGCAGAAGCTATTTCCTCAAGTTCGGACTTGATATCATGTGGTTTCCAATATTATAGAGGAGAAACCATACAACCAATACATAGCTGTAATTTCAGACATTTATGCAATGAGGACGCATTTCTAAAGATGCTAAATGATCAATCTAACTATTGTGCTGTATGGGCTAAAATTTATAAAAAATCGGTAATAGGTTCTCTACGGTTCCCCGAAGGAAATAGATTTGGGGAGGATATGGCATTCACTCCATATGTGATAATAAATGCACATAAAATAATGCATACAGACACACCAATGTATTATTATAGTCAAGAGGGAGTAAGTCTTGTACGTTCAGGTTTTAATCCAAATAGACTAAATATGATTGATCAAATTAAAAACTGGCGTAATTTGTGTCAAAAAAAATATCCCAATTTAATAAATGGCATAAGGGTTTATTTAATTTTTACAATGTTGAGTATTTGTACTCTAACTTTAGATGATATAAACCAAACTTACTATAACAAAGTGAAGTCAGAACTCAAGAATGAGGCAGTTTTCTACCTAACAAATAAATCTGTCTCAATTAAAGAAAAAGTCAAATTACTATTGGTGCTTTTGTTTCCTAGAAAGACTAATAAATATTTAAGGAAAATTTTCGGATTAAAGAATTGAAAGCGCTATTTCGCTAAAGATAATGGAGAAATTACTCCTTATCGGTTGTACAGGATTCTTGAGTAAAGCTGTTCATCCGATGTTGGATAAGATATATGAGGTGACTGACAGAGTGGTGCTAGAAGCCCAATATAGTATTGAGGCTTCTCTGTTCGTCACTCCTTGCTGATAGGGGATATCCTAGAAATCTTGGTGCTATGGTGAATGATGTGCGTAAAGGATTCTATATGAACATTGCCGGTTACAAGTTTATGCAAGTGGTCCATGGAGGTGGCGAATTTATTTATTCTATTGATTGAAAGGATGTAGTCTTTCTTCTTGAAGGTTCGATCATTAAAAGGTTGAAGACAGCTGTAAAAAGAAGTATACCTGCTGTCTTGTGAAGAAGGCTTCCAAGGTGCTAATACTGTTATGAGGATGGTTCACGCGGCAGAGATACTTTGCGACATATCCTTGGCGAGAGGCAACTTAAGACCCTCATTCGGACGGTTACAATGTGTAAATGTATTCGGATGATGAATTGTTGTATACTGGTTATCTTTATTGTCTAGCTTGTGCCCGGGTAAAATTTGAATATGCTTCCGAGCAGGACGGAGATAAGGATACTGATTTTTTTTCTGGATGTTTTTGAAGAGTTATATCATTTGGAAGCCGGATATAAGAATGGCACGTCAAGTTCAGAACAGATACTTGTAAAGACTAAAGAGATAATTATATAATTGTGCAGCAAGTTAGATGTAATGTTATCTGACGTACATCCCCTAAAAGGTGACCTGATAGAGAATGCTCCGAGTTACTTGAATTCCTTCTGGACTCAACTCTTTGCTTACGTTATAGATGGTTCTTATACGATCGACAATTCTATTGCCAAGTGCTTCATACGCCCCTTGTCGAGTGAGCGTAAGAACTCCCTATTCTTTGGCAGTGGTAGGATGGCCTGAGTCTTAGCAGTCTACCATGCCATCATCCCCACTTGCAAGATGCAGGGGGCTGCCTTGCAATATTTTAAAATGTTTTTCCAGATGATACCTATCGGACTGGGTAATAATCAACTTTAAAAATCAGTTCCTTTTTTGAGCTTATTTAATGGAAAACTGCTTTCTGGCGGCTATCCATATATGATACGGTAAAAATGGATGTTAACTAATTTTTTATTTTTTTTCATGAAACTTTTATTCACAGGAGCCTCAGGATTTTTAGGTAATAACGTGCGTCCCCTTTTGGAGGAGGTATATGACGTTGTGACTATGGGCTTGTTGCCACAGGATGATTATGTCGTAAATATAGCAAAGGAGATTCCGAAGCTACGTGAGCGGTATGATATTGTGTTGCATGCTGCCGGAAAGGCTCATTTTGTACCTAAAACTGAAGTGGAAAGACAGGTGTTCTTTGATGTGAATCTACAAGGAACAAAGAATCTTTGTACTGCATTAGAACAGGGGGGGGTACCGCGAGTTTTTATTTTTATTTCTACAGTTGCTGTTTATGGTTGTGATTTTGGTGAGAATATTACGGAAGAGCATCCTTTGAATGGAGTTACTCCTTATGCCATGAGTAAACGTCTTGCGGAGGAATATCTACAGAAATGGTGTTATAAGCATAATGTCATTTTAGGTATCATTCGTCCTTCCTTGATTGCTGGTCCCTATCCTCCGGGAAATCTGGGATCTATGATTCAAGGTATCCGTAGCGGAAAATACCTCAGTATTGCAGGAAGCCAGGCTAGGAAAAGTGTGTTGATGGTTCAGGATATTGCAAAACTAGTTCCTCTATTAGTAGAAAAAGGTGGTATTTATAATGTGTGTGATAGCCATCAACCTACTTTTAGAGAACTTGAAACAATTATTTGCAAGCAATTGAATAAGAATTTGCCATTATCGATCCCATATTGGGTGGCTAAAAGTATGGCTTTAATAGGTGATTGTCTAGGAAAGAAAGCCCCAATCAATTCCTTGAAGCTAATGAAAATCACGAGATCTTTAACTTTTAGCAATGAGAAAGTGATACGTGAGTTGGGATGGAAGTCAACCAATGTATTAGAAAATTTTAGGATAGAATGAGTTTATATTTCTGGATTATTATAGCTGTAACTGGTGTTTTCTCTTTTTTATTCGCTTGTATTCAGTTCTGGTTTTATTGGATAAATAGAAACGATTGATGTATTATTTAATAGTTTTTGTTCTGCTATTTGTGGCAGAACTTTTTTATTTTAGGATAGCTGATAGATGTAATATCATTGATAAGCCGAATGAACGTAGTTCTCATACAAAAATTACTTTGAGGGGAGGCGGAGTTATCTTTTATTTTGGTGCATTAGCTTATTTCCTGATAAGTGGCTTTGAGTATCCATATTTTATACTTGCATTGACCTTTATCACATTCATTAGTTTTGTAGATGATGTGTGTTCCATTTCTCAGAAATTGCGTTTACTTTTCCATTTTTTAGCTATAGTATTGATGTTCTATCAGTTGGGATTGTTTTCTTTGTCTTGGTGGTGGATTATCATTGCATTGATTATTTGTACAGGAATTATCAATGCTTATAATTTTATGGATGGAATAAATGGCATTACCGGTGGTTATTCATTGATAATATTAGCTACTTTGGCTTATGTCAACTCCGAAATTGTTACATTTGTAGAGCCTGCTTTGATTTATACAGTTTTTTGTTCTGTATTAGTATTTTGTTTCTTCAATTTCCGTAAAAAAGCAAAGTGTTTTGCCGGTGATGCTGGTTCTGTGAGTATTGCCTTTATTCTTCTTTTCCTGATTGGGAAGCTAATTATTCAGACAGAAGATTTCAGTTGGATAATCCTATTGGTAGTTTATGGCGTTGATAGTGTTTTGACTATCATTCACCGTTTGATGCTTCATGAAAATATAGGTTTACCCCACCGAAAGCACATGTATCAGTTGATGGCGAATGAGTTGAAAATACCTCATGTGGTAGTATCATTGATCTATATGCTAGTACAAGCTGTTGTAATAATAGGATATATAGATTTTGGGGATCATGGCTATATATTTTTGTTATGCACTGTTCTATTACTTAGTTTTATATATGTATGGTTTATGAGGAAATACTTCCGATTACATCAAAATGCTTAAGATCAATTGATTATATATTTATATTAGAAAACAGCTCCTAGTGGGCTGTTTTTTTGTTTATACCCGGTAATATCCTCACCTTTGCACTGTTGATCAACACAAAACTAATAAAAATGAAGTTGAATTTAAAACCAAAAGGAGGAAGATTATGCCTTTATTGTATTATGCGAGACAATCGCAATTGAAAACGAAAGAGGGTGTTAAGCAGTGGCATTTAGCATTGAAGAAAGTGGGAAGAGCTGTTAATCTGCAGCAGTTGGGAGAAATGGTAGCTGAAAAGTGTTCGGCAACACCGGGTGATGTACATAATGTGGTCAGAAATCTGATGTCGGTGATGCGCTTGCAGTTGCTGAATAGCCGTACAGTTCGTCTGGATGGCTTGGGAACATTTACAGTGATTGCACGAACACGTGGAAAGGGTGTGGATGCAGAGAAGGATGTGAGTCCGAATCAGGTGACGTCATTACATTTTATGTTTACTCCTGAATATACACGTCCGGCTGCTCTGGGAACTACCCGAGCTTTGTGGCAGGGCGTTGAATTTGAGAAGTGGACAGGTAAGGATGCTTCTGTCGATGATGGTAAGGATGATGGTAACGGAGGCGGTTCCGATGGAGACGGAGGTATTGAAGATGATCCTCTGGGATAGGGGCTAAAGCTGGGACTTTAGAAATTAAAGAATTAAGAATGAAAGGCTGCGCAGTTTATTAATTATTGAAACACGAAGTAACTATTATGAAAAAGACGGTTTGGGATAAGATTTTAAAAATTGTAATCGCTGTAGCATCAGCGGTGTTGGGAGCTTTAGGAGCCAATGCGATGAATATGTGATGATGAACATATACTAAGATTAGAGGGTATGTTGGGAGTATTTCCTGATGTGCCCTTTTGGCACTATAAAATATTTTGTGT
>NZ_MSHA01000029.1:0-3488 GCF_001940965.1 Bacteroides sp. Phil13
ATCTTGTTCTATTGCAGATTGCTTAGCCATATTAATTTTTTAAATTGCTTTATCTCCTAATACTTCTTCTATGAACTCAAACGATGATAGGATATCAGCTTTACCGGCTCCAACAGCCACTGTATGCTCAAAATGAGCTGCATACTTCCGATCCTTAGTTCTCACCGTCCAACCATCACGCTCCATTACTATCTGACGACTACCTTGCGTAATCATCGGTTCAATAGCAATACAAAGACCTTTCTTCAGCATTGTTCCATAACCACGTTTTCCATAATTAGGAACCTGAGGGTCTTCATGCATTTCCTTGCCAATGCCATGACCAACAAACTCACGCACTACACCGAATGAATTGGACTCACAATGTTCTTGTATTGAATATCCGATATCACCCAACCGTTTTCCTTGAACGGCATTTTCTATTCCGATGTATAATGCCTCTTTAGTAACTTTCAGTAATTTGCGAACTTCCTCATCTACTTCTCCTACACAAAATGTATAGGCAGAATCACCACAAAATCCATTCATATAAGTACCACAATCAACTGACACAATATCACCTTCTTTCAGTACTATATCTCCAGGAATACCATGCACTACCTGTTCATTTACCGATGTACATAGCGAAGCTGGAAATGGATCACCATATTGATTTGGAAAACCTTTAAAAGTAGGAACAGCACCATGATCTCTGATAAACTCTTCCGCTACTTTATCCAGTTCCCCTGTAGCAACTCCAGGCTTTACTAGCTTTGCAACTTCAGCCAATGTCCTCCCGACAAGCAAATTACTCTCACGGAGCAGCTCTATTTCATCTTCCGTTTTAAGAAATATCATCTTATAAAAGATTAATATGCAGCTACGTTACTACGTCCTTTAATACGCCCAGACTTCAACAAACCGTCATAGTGTCTCATCAACAAGTGACTTTCAATCTGCTGGAGTGTATCAAGAACTACACCTACAAGAATTAACAGAGATGTACCGCCGAAGAATTGAGCAAATTCAGCTTTCACACCAAAAACACCAGCAAACGCAGGCATAATAGCTACCAAAGCCAAAAAGAAAGAACCAGGCAATGTTATACGAGACATAATGTCATCAATATATTCTGCAGTCTTCTTTCCCGGTTTGATACCTGGAATGAAACCATTATTTCTCTTCATATCCTCAGCCATCTGAGTCGGGTTAATCGTAATTGCAGTATAGAAATACGTAAATAGTATAATCATTATTGCAAATACGAAATTATACCAGAAGCTTGTATGATCAGTAAATGCACGCACAAAACCGCTCACATGATCTACATTTGAAAAACCAATAAAGGTAATAGGAATAAACATGATTGCTTGAGCAAAAATGATAGGCATTACACCTGCAGCATTTACCTTCAACGGAATATACTGTCTGGCACCACCATATTGCTTGTTACCAACAATTCTTTTAGCATATTGTACAGGAATTTTTCTTGTACCTTGTACTAACAAGATTGCGGCAGCAATCACCAGTAATAAGAATACGATTTCAATTAAGAACATAATCAAACCACCTGTCTTATCAGTCATACGGGAAATCAATTCCTGAAATAAAGACTGAGGCAAACGAGCGATAATACCGATTAAGATGATAAATGAAATACCATTACCAATACCCTTATCAGTGATTCTCTCACCAAGCCACAAAATAAACATACTACCAGCTGCCAAGATAATGGTAGAGGTAACCATGAACAGAGTCCAATCTAATGAAGCATTTAAGGAAGGACCGGCCTGCATTTTAAGATTGAGCAAATAAGAAGGAGCCTGAACTAATAAAATAATAATCGTCAAATAACGAGTATACTGGTTCATTTTTCTTCTACCACTCTCACCTTCACGTTGAAGTTTCTGGAAATACGGAACCGCAATCCCCAACAACTGAATAACGATTGAAGCAGAGATATAAGGCATAATTCCTAATGCAAAAATAGATGCATTAGAGAATGCTCCTCCCGAAAACATATTTAATAAGGCTAAGAGGCCCTCGCTTGTTTGTTGATGCAATTGTGTTAGCATAGCCGGATTAATACCGGGCAGCACAACGTACGAACCAAAACGGTAGATTGCCACAAACAATATGGTAATGAGGATCCGTTGTCTCAGATCCTCAATTTTCCATATATTCTTTAATGTTTCAATAGCTTTTCTCATTGAATTAGAGTTTTACTACACTTCCACCAGCAGCTTCAATGGCAGCAACAGCAGTCTTAGAGAATGCATGAGCTTGCACATCCAACTTTGTAGTCAAAGTTCCATTACCTAATACTTTTACCAACTGATTTGAAGAAATAAAGCCAGCAGCGATAAAATCATTAATACCAACTGTCTCCAACTTTTTAGCTTCAGCAAGTTTCTGAATTGTATCCAAGTTGATAGCTTTATACTCTACACGATTAATGTTCTTAAAACCGAATTTAGGAACACGACGTTGGAGAGGCATCTGGCCACCTTCAAAACCTATTTTCTTAGAATAACCAGATCTTGATTTAGCTCCCTTATGACCTCTGGTAGAAGTACCTCCCAAGCCAGAACCCGGACCACGTCCAATTCTCTTTCTTGTTTTAGTAGATCCTTCAGCAGGTTTTAAATTACTTAAGTTCATATTGTAATTCGTTTTATATTCAACAAATAATTACTTAACAATGGTAACCAAGTGTTTAACCTTATCCACCATTCCAAGAATTGAAGGAGTACACTCGTGTTCAACCACACGATTCAACTTACGAAGTCCCAGTGCATCGAGAGTTCTTTTCTGATCAGCCGGAGCACCAATTCTACTTTTAATTTGTTTAACCTTTATAGTCGACATATTTCCTCCTTATCCTCTAAATACTTTTTCAATACTAATACCTCTGTTTTGAGCAACCATACGTGCGTCACGCATTTCACCCAACGCCAGGATAGTAGCTTTCACCAAGTTGTGCGGGTTGGAAGATCCTTTTGACTTAGCCAAAACATCCGTAATACCAACACTTTCAAGTACTGCACGCATTGCACCACCTGCAACTACACCTGTACCATGAGAAGCAGGTTTGATGAACACTTCTGCACCACCAAACTTAGCAGTCTGTTCGTGAGGAACAGTACCTTTCAGAACAGGCACCTTTGTCAGATTCTTCTTAGCAGATTCAACACCTTTAGCAATAGCTGCGGTTACTTCACCTGCTTTACCAAGACCCCAACCGATGATACCTTCTTCATTACCTACAACCACAATTGCAGAGAAACTAAAAGTTCTACCACCTTTGGTTACTTTGGTTACACGATTAATAGCAACCAAACGGTCTTTCAGTTCTATATCGTTTGTAATCTTAACTCTATTATTAATTGCCATAATGATTAAAATTTAAGTCCACCGTTACGAGCAGCATCAGCCACTTCTTTTACTCTCCCATGATACAAGTAACCATTACGGTCGAAAACAACAGTAGTAATACCTGCTTCCTGAGC
>NZ_MSHA01000030.1:0-33675 GCF_001940965.1 Bacteroides sp. Phil13
CAGGAAGGCTGCTTATTTCGCCTTGTCCTGGTATTACACCTGGGATGTTCCCTTTGCCGAGGGTCAGATGTTGGGTGATATCGGCTTGAAGACCCGTGGCTGGGGTAATGTGTCTGTTGAGAATAACCATATTGATGTGTTTATCTTTGAGTTTGCTGATGTGTTACATTGGCTTTCCAAGGAGTTCAATGAGGCTCGTTTCTCAGACTTTGCTGAGGTGATTTCCACTTCCATGCGTCAATTGCTTCCTTATGAGGGTCATATGTGTGGTGTTGCCAAAGTCGGTTATTATCCTGAGGTTGTCCAACACACGAACTGGGATTACGGTCGTAATGGTAAGGGATATTACAACGATATCTTTGCTCCGGGCTGGACGGTTGCCTCGCTGTGGGAACTATTTTCACCAGGACGTGCAGAACAATTTTTCTCTAAAAAATAAAGCATAAACATTATAAGCGAGTATGAATAAAATTATGATTATTTTAGCAGGATTTGTGCTATTAGCATCAGCCTGTACAAGTAAGCAAGCCAGTGAAAAGACTGCTTCAGGGTTGAATCCGGCTGATTTCCGTATGGAAGTGGATGGTAAACAGACAGACCTGTTTGTACTAAAGAATAAAAATGGTATGGAAGTTTGTATTACAAACTTTGGTGGACGTATTGTATCAGTAATGGTACCGGATAAAGATGGAGTTATGCGTGATGTTGTATTAGGACTCGATTCTATTCAGGACTACGTGAAACTTCCTACGAATTTTGGTGCTACCATCGGACGTTATGGTAATCGCATTAACCAGGGTAAGATTACCATAGACGGTGTAGAATATCAATTGCCACGGAATAACTATGGCCACTGCCTACATGGTGGTTCTAAAGGCTTTGACTTCCGGGTTTTCGATGCACATCAGCTGAGTGATCAGGTTTTGGAATTGAGCTATTTATCAAAAGATGGAGAAGAGGGATTTCCGGGTAATCTGACCTGTAAGGTCACTTTCTCACTGACGGATGATGATGCCATCGATATTCGTTATAGTGCCGAAACGGATCGCACTACGGTTGTTAACCTGACTAATCATTCTTATTTCAACCTGGATGGTGACCCTTCCAAAGACAACTCGGACTATCTACTGACCATTAATGCTGATGCATATACTCCTGTGGACAGTACTTTTATGACTACCGGTGAGATTGCTCCTGTAGAAAATACAGACATGGATTTCCGTCAACCCACAGCCATCGGAGCACGTATTAATAATGATTTTATTCAATTGAAGTATGGCAAAGGTTACGACCATAACTGGGTACTCAATACGAAAGGGGATATCTCTCAGAAGTGTGCCACTCTTGAATCTCCTAAGACGGGTATCGTACTCGATGTTTACACGAACGAACCGGGAATTCAGATTTATGCCGGCAACTTCCTCGATGGTACGGTAAAGGGAAAGAAAGGTATCGTATATGGTCATCGTGTTGCTGTTTGTTTGGAGACTCAGAAATATCCCGATACTCCTAATAAACCGGAATGGCCGTCAGCACTATTGAAGCCGGGAGAGAAATATGATAGCCATTGCATATATAAATTTTCCGTAAGAAAATGATAACTGGGCAAATTAATTATTCATTTAAAGACTATAAGAATTATGAAGAGAGATTATCGTTTCATTTATCTGTTTGTTGTGGCTGTATTTGTAATGACAAGTACCATCACCGCACAAGATTATTTCAGTAATTTCCCTGTAAGAGCAAATCCCAAAATCGTAGGGAAAAAGGTAAGCAGTCGCTTGATGGAGACTAAACACCAACTTTATGGAGACAGAGGTATACATTATGCTGAAGTCTGCACCTGGTATGGAGCGCTCCGGTTCGCCGAAATGACGAATGACAAGGAACTTACCAAGAAACTGAGAGAGCGTTTTGAGCTGTTGTTCCATTTGGAGAAAGACTTGCTTCCTCCTCCGATTCATGTAGACCAGAATATGTTCGGTTGTCTGCCTCTGAAACTGTATCGCATGACGAAGGACGAGCGCTATAAAGAACTGGGATTACCGTATGCCGATACGCAGTGGATTCTTCCTGAGAAGGCAAACGATGAAGAACGTAAATGGCATAAGAAAGGATATTCCTGGCAGACCCGCCTTTGGATTGATGATATGTATATGATTACCATCGTGCAGGCCGAAGCCTATCACGTAACGGGAGATAAAAAATACATCAACCGCGCTGCCAAGGAAATGGTGCTTTATCTGGATGAGATTCAGCGTGAGAACGGCCTCTTTTATCATGCGCCCGATGTGCCCTTCTATTGGGGACGTGGCGATGGCTGGATGGCTGTTGGTATGACGGAATTGCTTTTCAACCTTCCTGAAAACGATCCTAACCGTCAACGCATCCTCAAAGGATATCGCTTGATGATGGAGAACCTGAAGAAATATGTGAATGAAGATGGACTCTGGAACCAGTTGATTGACGAAAAGGACTGCTGGACGGAAACTTCCGGTTCGGCAATGTTTACGTATGCCATGATTTTGGGTGTGAAGAACGGATGGCTGGACAAGGATGAATATGGACCGATTGCCCGCCGTGCATGGTTGGGACTTTGCAACTATCTTGATGATAACAATGACTTGATGGAAGTTTGCATCGGTACAGGCAAGAAGAACAGCCACCAGTATTATCTGGATCGTCCCCGCATTACAGGTGATTATCATGGGCAAGCTCCCATTATTTGGTGTGCTTATGCGTTGCTGAGCGAATAAAATATTCTATTCTTCATAGTTGGCTGAAAAAGCCACTTTAATTTATATACTTCATAATCTCTTTATTGGGATTATGAAGTATATGTGTTATTTTACCTGAGTACTAATAAAAGACTTATTTTCGCATACGTTTAAAGTGATGTGAAAGAGGAAATTATTCGTTTGTGGAACTTATACTTAAAATAGATAGTTATGGATTTAAGAAAGTATCTCTTTTCAGGAGTTATTCTCCAGGGGGTAGGCTTGTCCTTGTACGCTCAGACAGATAAGCCCAATATTGTGGTGATAATGACAGATCAGCAGCGCGCGGATTTGTGTGGGCGTGAAGGTTTTCCGATGGAAATCACTCCGTACGTCGATGAATTGGCGTACCAAAATGCCTGGTTTGATAAAGCGTATACGGTTATGCCTGCCAGCAGTCCAGCACGTTGTTCTATGTTTACAGGCCGTTTCCCCAGTGCTACTCATGTGCGTACGAATCACAATGTACGTGATGTACACTATGCAAAAGATTTGGTAACTGTTTTGAAGGAGAACCATTATAAGACTGCTTTAGTGGGTAAGAATCATGGCTATTTGAGTTCGAAAGATATGGATTTCTGGTCTGAATATTCTCACTGGGGAAAGAATAAGCCGGTGACGGAGGGAGAACGTGCCGTTTCCGAATTCTTTAAAGAGTCTGTCGGACAGTGTCTGGAACCTTCGCCTATACCTGTCAAGGACCAACAGCCCGCAAGAATAGTGGATGAAGCTATAGAATGGATCGACAGCCAGAAGGATAATCCGTTCTTTGTCTGGGTTTCATTTCCCGAACCACATAATCCCTATCAAGTCTGTGAACCTTATTACTCGATGTTTGCACCGGATAAGCTTCCGCCAGTGAAGACTTCACGTCAGGATGCATTGAGGAAAGGGGAGAAGTACCAGATACTGGCAGAACTGGAAGATGCTTCTTGTCCTGATCTAGAGAAAGATATACCTCGATTAAGGGGAAATTATATGGGAATGATTCGCCTTATAGATGATCAGATAAAGCGACTGATTGAGGACTTGAAAGAAAAAGGACTTTTTGAGAAAACAATCATTGTAGTTCTGTCTGACCATGGTGATTATTGCGGTGAATACGGCTTAATTCGCAAAGGAGCAGGCTTGTCCGAGTCCCTGACCCGTATACCAATGGTTTGGGCCGGTTATCAGATAAAGAAACAGGCTAAAGCGATAGATGCGCATGTTTCATTGGCAGATCTTTTCCCTACTTTTTGTACGGTGATAGGTGATTCTATACCTGTAGGTGTGCAGGGACGGAGTTTGTGGCCGATGCTGGCAGGTAAGAAATACCCGAAAGAGGAGTTTTCAAGTATAGTTGTGCAGTTGGGCTTCGGTGGTGAGGATGTGCCTTTGGATGATAAACTGACTTTTGAGCAGGAAGGTGCGCTGGGACATGATAAAGTGGCTCGTTTTGACGAACTGAATACCTGGACTCAGAGCGGAACTTCCCGAATGGTGCGTATGGGCGACTGGAAACTGGTAATGAACAGTTATGGAAGGGGAGAACTGTATAATCTGAAGAAAGACCCGTATGAAATTAATAACCTGTTTGGAAACTCAAAGTTTGTAAATAAGCAGAATGAGTTGTTGACAAAACTGGTGGCTTGGGAATTGCGTTTGCAGGATCCATTGCCACTGCCCCGACATCGTTATCATTTCAAACGGAATCCTTATAATTATCATTTTTCCGAGTGATTCATGACTGCACGGTTATGAATTAAGCCGACTATTTTCTTCTATTATAGCAATAACTCTTACAGGCATCTTTTATTTCACCGCCTGCCTATTGGGATATAGCTTACTAGGCACTTTTTATTCGTTCTACTATAGTATACTTTACGTTTTACTATAGTGGTTCGTAAGGAACGCTATAGTTATCCTTGCGTTCCACTATAGTAGAACGAATAAAAAATAGGCAATGAAGAGGGCCTTATTGGGCAATGAAAGAAGTTCAAACAGCATTGTGGCAGAGAACCTACTTCGATGAAATGGGCTATTTTCATCGAAGTCTTTTCATAAACGACGGTTTCCTACATTTTTAAAAGTATTAAAGAGACGAATTTTTTATTTATTGAAGTATTTCTGCTATCGTTTGTCATCAGATTGAGCTATATTTGACGTGCGAATCTATCAAAAAACACAAAAATGAGGAAGAGAATAATAGCCCTTATTAGTTTTCTTTGCTATATCGTTTGTTGGACACAAGCAGCAGACGAACATTACTATTTCAAAAATCTTAGCATAAAGGATGGATTATCCCAAACTACAGTCAATGCGATCATGCAGGATAAAAAGGGATTTATGTGGTTCGGTACTAAGGGGGGACTGAGTAGATATGACGGTATGTCGTTCCGAAACTTCAAGCGTGATATGAACGACAATCATAGTTTGGGGAACAATTTCGTAACTTGTCTTTATGAAGATAAAAAAGGGAATATCTGGGTTGGTACGGATGCCGGAGTGTATATTTATTATCCTGCCCGCGAGATCTTTGCTCCTTTTAACTTGCAAAGTAAGGAAAACATCCAAATCGACCGGACTGTTTCTGCAATTTCGGGAGATAAGGAAGGACGGGTTTGGATAGCTGTTGAAACACAAGGGCTATTCTGCTATGATCCGCAAAAAGAACAGCTTCACAACTATACATTGAACAGCTTCTCAGCCAATGTTCAGAGTGTAACTTCTGATAATAGTGGGACTATTTGGGTTGGATTCTACGGCAGTGGTTTGTTCTATTCTAAGGATAATTTAAAAACACTTCATCCTTATCTTTCCCCGAAGGATGGTGAAGAAGTTTTTAAAGATGACGTCATCATGAAGATTGTGCCGGGAGCCTATAATTGTATCTATATCAGTTCCATAAGAAAAGGGGTTCAGGAATTGAACCTTACCTCCGGTAATTTACGGAGTTTATTGTTGATGGATGAAACCGGTGAAATGGTATATAGCCGGGATTTGCTCGTCAATTCGGATAATGAATTGTGGATTGGTACAGAATCGGGAGTCTATATTTATAATCTTCGCACAAATAAGTATGTGCACTTGCATAGTTCTAAAGATGATCCTTATTCTTTGTCTGATAATGCTGTTTATTCGCTATGTGAGGATAGTGAAGGTGGTATCTGGGTAGGCTCATATTTTGGAGGAGTAGACTATTATCCAAAGTCTTACACCTACTTTGAGAAATATTATCCGAAAGATGGGGATAATAATTTGCATGGTAAGCGGGTACGTGAGTTCTGCGAGGATAATAAAGGGATATTATGGGTTGGTACTGAGGATGGTGGTTTGAATCGTTTTGATCCGAAGACAAAAACATTTTCTTTCTTTGCACCCAGTTCCGGATTTACCAATATTCATGGCTTATGTATGGTTGGCGATAAGTTGTGGGTTGGAACATTTTCTAAAGGATTGAAAATCGTAGATACCAATACCGGGAATATCTTGAAAACTTATCAGAAAAATGCTTCCCCCCGTTCGTTGATAGACAATAGTATCTTTGCTATTTGCAGAACAACAACAGGAGATATTTATCTGGGAACCATGTTCGGACTGTTGAGGTATAATGAACAGACAGATGATTTTGACAGAATAGAGGAGTTGGCCGGTAGGTTTGTATATGATATAAAAGAGGATTCGGGTGGCAATTTATGGTTAGCTACCTATGTGAATGGTGCCTATTGCTACAATGTCAATGAAAAAAAATGGAAGAACTACGTGCATAATGAAAGTAATAAAGAGAGTCTTCCTTATGACAAAGTTTTGAGTATTTTTGAAGATTCACATCGGCAAATCTGGTTGACTACACAAGGGGGAGGATTCTGCTTGTTCCATCCCGAAACGGAGACCTTTACCAGCTATAATTCATCCAATGGCCTGCCCAATGATGTGGTTTATCAAATTGTAGAGGATGCAGAAGGATTATTCTGGCTGACAACGAATAGCGGGTTAGTACGCTTTAATCCCGAAACAAAACAGGTAAAGGGTTATACAACGGCCAATGGCTTGCTTGGTGATCAATTTAACTACCGTTCCAGTTATAAGGATGAAACGGGCGCTATTTATCTGGGTAGTATTGATGGTTTTGTAGTATTTAATCCCAAAACATTTACTGAGAATAAAAGCTTGCCACCGGTAGTGATTACAGATTTCATGCTGTTCAATAAAGAAGTCCGCGCAGATGAAGAAAATACTCCTCTTGAAAAGAGCATCACTTTCTCGGATAGTATCACTCTTCAGGCTAATCAAAACTCATTTTCTTTCCGTATTGCAGCCCTTGGATATCAGGTGCCGAAAATGAATAAGCTGATGTATAGGTTGGATGGCTTTGATAAAGACTGGATTACTGTGGGCGAAAGCCCTATTGTCACTTATTCCAATTTGTGGCATGGTGATTATGTGTTCCGTGTGAAAGCGTCTAATAGTGATGGTATTTGGGGGCCTGAAGAACATTTGCTATATATTCATATTCTTCCTCCTTTTTATCTTTCGTTCTGGGCATATTGCATTTATATATTGTTGTTTATTGTCGGTTCTGTATATGCCTTTTGCTATTTCAGGCAGCGCAGCAGCAGGCAGCATCGCCGTCAACTCGAGAAGTTTGAGCAGGAAAAAGAACGCGAGATTTATAACGCTAAAATAGATTTCTTTACCAATGTGGCACATGAAATCCGGACTCCGCTAACGTTGATTAAAGGGCCTTTGGAGAATATTCTTTTGAAAAAGCATTTGGACCCGGAGACTCACGAGGATCTGAATATTATGCAACATAATACGGAAAGATTACTGAACCTTACAAATCAGCTCCTGGACTTCAGGAAAGTAGAGAGTCAGGGTTATAGCTTGAACTTTACTAAATGTGATATTACCAATATCTTGAAAGAAACTTATATGCGTTTTAGTTCTCTTTCACGTCAGAAAGGTCTTGATTTTAATCTGGAGTTGCCTGAAGAAAATTTCTGCGCCCATGTGAATCGTGAAGCATTTACGAAGATTATCAGTAATCTTTTGAATAATGGGATGAAGTACGCCGATAGCTATATGCATATTAAGTTGGAAGTAGATATAGAGATACAGGCATTTTATGTAGTGACAAAGAATGATGGAGTTATTATTCCCGATGAAATGAAAGAGGAGATTTTTCAGCCTTTTGTTCGTTTCAGTCAGAAGGAGGAAGGAAAGCTTGCTACAGGTGCGGGTATTGGCTTAGCTCTTTCCCGTTCTCTGGCAGAACTCCATCGTGGGACCCTGGTTATGGCTCCGGGTGAAGATGCCAATGTCTTTGTCCTGACACTTCCTATTATTCAGGATACGGTGATTACTTTAGACTCTGATATGGAGAATATGGATGCAGAGTTACAAACAGAAGCATCTGGTGAGCAATATTCGGATGATAAATCGGAGGGAAAACAATCAAAAGAAAGCAAGCATATGGTTTTGGTTGTAGAAGATAACCCGGAAATGCTCGCTTTCATCGAACGTCAGTTGTCATCCCAATATGCTGTAGTTACGGCAACTAATGGTAGAGAGGCATTGGAAGCATTGGATGGTAATTTTGTGAATCTGGTGGTGAGTGATGTTGTCATGCCGTTAATGGATGGTTTTGAATTGTGCAAGACAATAAAGTCAAATGTGGGTTATAGTCATATTCCTGTTATACTCTTGACGGCTAAGACTAATATTCAGTCTAAGATTGAGGGTATGGAATTAGGGGCGGACTCGTATATTGAGAAACCTTTTTCACCGGAATATCTTTTGGCTGTGGTTTCTAATCTGATAAACAATCGGGAAAAGCTTCGCCGGGATTTTGCTAAATCTCCTTTTGTAGCAGTCAATACAATGGCACTGACCAAGGCTGATGAAGAATTCATCAAGAAATTGAATGAGATTATTCTTTCTAACTTGTCGAACCAGGAATTTAGTATGGATGATATGGCAGAAAGTCTGAATATGAGCCGTTCCAGTTTCTACCGTAAAATGAAAGGGGTATTGGATTTGAGCCCGAACGAATATTTGCGTATAGAACGTTTGAAACGTGCTGCCCAGTTATTAAAAGAAGGTGAAAGTCGTATTAATGAAATCTGTTATATGGTAGGGTTTAGTTCTTCTTCGTATTTCTCTAAATGTTTCCTGAAACAATTTGGAGTACTTCCGAAAGATTTTGCCGGATAAGGGGGATAGTGCTTTTATTGGGAATAAAATTGTGACTTTTATGCGATTTTGAGATGTTTTTTCTATTTATTGGAATGCTTCTTCTCTATTGAGAAGATGCTGCGTGCTATCTTTGTAACCATCTCGTAAGAGATATACCATGATAACAATTATGTATTTCTTAATGTCTAATAAATAAAAAATTAACCTTATGTGTAAGAAGTCGTTATTATTACTGTTTTTGCTTCCTTTTCAGTTGGTGTTTGCCCAGACAAGTTTGTTGACCGATTTTCCTGAAGGATATACTCCCAAAGAAGTAGGTAAACGTCTGGCATATCATTTTGTAGATGGAAAGCATATGCTTCATATCGGAAAATGGATTAGCTATCCGGAGACTTTTACCTGGAATGGTGGATTGAAATTTGCCGCACTCACCAATGATCAAGAGCTTGTGAAGCTTTTACAGAACAGATTTGAACTTCTGTTTACGACGGAAAAAGCTCTGTTGCCTATCAAGAATCATGTGGATGTGAATATGTTTGGCAGTTTACCTCTGGAACTGTATAAGATAACAAAAGATCAACGTTATTTGGATTTGGGCCTTCCTTATGCCGATACTCAATGGCAACTTCCTGAAAATGCAAAACCCAAAGAAAAAGAATGGGATCAGAAAGGATATTCCTGGCAAACTCGTTTGTGGATTGACGATATGTATATGATTACGATTGTACAGACTCAGGCTTATAGAGTTACCGGTGATCGTAAATATATAGACCGTGCTGCCAGAGAAATGGTGATGTATCTGGATGAATTGCAGTGTCCGAATGGTCTTTTCTATCATGCACCGGATGTTCCTTTCTATTGGGGTAGAGGTAATGGCTGGATGGCTGCCGGTATGGCAGAGCTGTTGAGTAGTTTGCCCGAAGATAGTGAATACCGTCCACGCATCCTGCATGGCTATCGCACTATGATGAAAAGCCTGAAAAAGTATCAGTCTTCCAATGGCTTGTGGCATCAGTTGTTGGATCATCCTGATTGCTGGATTGAAACCTCAGGGTCTGCCATGTTCACTTTCGCTTTCATTAAGGGTGTGAAGAATGGCTGGCTGGATGCTAAAGAATATGCACCTGCTGCCCGCAAGGCATGGATGGCTATGGTGAAGTACATAGATGAGAACAACAATGTAAAATCAGTTTGCGAGGGCACCAACAAAAAGAACGATAAGCAATACTACTATGATCGTAAACAAAATGTAGGCGATTATCATGGACAAGCTCCTTACCTTTGGTGTGCTGTTGCGCTTTTAGAAGAATAATTTCTGTTATTTTAGTAATCTTATATCGAAACCTTATTTATACTTATAAAATGAATATAAGCAGTTGGGCCAAAGCCCTTACCTTTGTTTTACTGTTGTTTTCCTATTCGACAGTAGTAACCGGACAAACGCAAGTGAATGATGCCAGAGGCTCTGAACGCATCTGGCTTGACTCGGATATTACCCATAATGGGGGCTATCAGTGGAAAATGATGAAGGCGGGAGACGTAACAGATCCCGGAGAGAAAGTATCTTTGTCTGATTATCCGACAACAAATTGGTTGCCTGCCATTGTGCCCGGTACGGTTCTGAATTCATTGGTGTACAACCAAAAATATCCTGAGCCTTATTATGGTATCAATAATAAAATCGAATCTAAATTAATACCGGATATTTCTGAAACCGGACGTGATTTCTATACCTATTGGTTCAGGACTGAATTTACAGTTCCTAAATCATTTGAAGGCAAGCATGTCTGGTTACAACTGGATGGCATTAACTATCGTGCTGAGGTGTGGGTGAATGGAAACCTGCTAAGCACGATTAAGGGCATGTTTTTGCAGGATTATATTGATGTGACCAGCTTTGTAAAAATAGACAAGAGCAATGCGTTGGCTATAAAAGTATATCCGGTGGATGTTCCGGGCAGTGCTAAACCAAAATCCTGGGGAGCGGTAGGCGAATTCCATAATGGTGGAAACGGAAACATTGGATTGAATACTACCATGCTGATGACTGTGGGTTGGGACTTCACTTTTATGGATGGCATTCGCGACCGTAATACAGGAATCTGGAAGAATATTTCTCTCTATTCTACCGGTAAAGTGGCATTGCGTCATCCTTTCGTGAAATCGGAATTACGCAAACCCGGTTACGACCAGGCACGCGAATTTGTATCGGTGGAAGTTGTGAATCCGACAACAGGTTTTAACCCTATTAATTGCACGGTGAAGGGTGAGATTCTTGGTGAAAATATAACTTTCGAGAAAAAAGTTAAAGTTATGCGTGGAGAAGAGAAAGTTTTGTCTTTCTCTCCAGAAGAGTTCCCGCAATTGGTGATTAACGCTCCCCGCTTATGGTGGCCTGTGAATAAAGGGCCTCAGAACCTGTATGAGCTGAAAATGACCGTATCCATCGATGGAGTGGTGTGTGATTCGGTAAAAACGAAGTTTGGTATTCGTGAAATTACTTCTGATACGAATACACCTGATAAATCACGTGTCTTCTATGTAAATGGTAAACGTCTTTTTATCCGTGGAACAAACTGGATACCGGAGGCTATGTTGAGAACTTCCGATGAACGTACTTATGCTGAATTGAGATATAGCCTCCAGTCAGGAGTCAACCTTTTACGTATGTGGGGAGGGGGAATTGCTGAATCTGACTATTTCTTCCAGTTGTGTGACGAGATGGGATTATTGGTATGGCAGGAATTCTGGATGACAGGTGATACACGCCATCCGCACGATAAGGGCAACTATCTGAATAATGTGGAGTCTACCGTGAAGCGTATTCGTAATCATCCTTCCTTGGCTTATTATGTGGCTTCCAATGAGAGTACTGAGGTTACCGGTACCCCTGAATTATTGAATAAACTGGATGGTACGCGAGGTTATCAGATGCAGTCCGAATGTGCCGGAGTACATGACGGAAGTCCTTACAAGCAAGTGAATCCGATGCAGCACTATGAGAATACGGCATCTCCGCGTGGAAGCCGTGTCGATGGTTTCAATCCTGAATATGGTGCTCCTACACTTCCCACAGTGGAAATCCTTCGTGAGATGATGGATGAGAAAGACCTTTGGCCTATCAATAAGGAAGTGTGGGATTATCTGGATGGAAATGGTTTTCACCTGATGACTACCATGTATACTGATTTGGTAAATAACTATGGAAAGTCATCTTCCATTGATGAGTTTGCCCAAAAAGGACAACTGCTGGGTGCTATGAATTCTAAGAGTATCTGGGAAGTATGGAATTATAATAAATTGGATTACGGCGATCGTTTCTGTTCCGGACTTTTGTTCTGGTACCATAACTGTTCCATGCGTCAGGTTTCTTCCCGTATGTGGGATTGGTCTTTGGAACCCACAGCTTCGTTGTATCATACAGCTAATTCACTGGAACCGCTGCATGCTCAGTTTGACTATCTGAAAAATACAGTGTCCGTGGTGAACGATTACTATCGTGCCTTTACTGGTTATAAGGTGATAGCTCAGGTATATGATATAAATAGCAAGAAGGTGTTTGAAAAGTCTGCTTCTGTCGATTTGCCGGAAGATGGAGTTGCTAACGATATTTTGACGATTCGTTTTCCTGAAAACATTTCCCAGGTTCACTTTATTAAGTTAGTGTTGAAAGATGAAAAAGGCAAAGATGTTTCTTCCAACTTCTATTGGAGATCCAATGATAAGTATGAAGGCAGCAAGACCTTAACCGGTCCTACATCATCAGGCTTTGAGGATCTGAGTAAGTTGAAAGCAGCCAAAGTGAAGCTTTCCTATAAAACACGTCAGGCAGATGGACGCTATTTTGTGGACATTGTGATGAAGAATACGTCCAATGGTATTGCTTTTTTCAATCAGTTGCAATTTCTCAATTCCAAGATGAGCCCGATACGTCCGTCATTCTATTCAGATAACTTCTTCTCTTTGATTCCGGGTGAAAAGAAAACAGTCACCATTGAAACAGGGGAAGAGAAGTTGGCTGATGGGGCAGTCTTGGTGTTGAAAGGCTGGAATATAGATACTCAGAAGTATAAACTCAAATAAGATAATAGCGTGAAGGGATTCCATATCCTTATAGCTTTATTGCTACTCAGTTTGGGAGTGTCTGCTCAAAACCATTTTGATATTGTGGTGGTGGGCGGTAACCCCGGTGGCATTATGACGGCTATTGCAGCAGCCCGACAGGGCAAGACTTCAGTTATTCTGGAACGTACCCGGCATATTGGAGGACTTCCTGCCAACGGGCTGGGAGCAACGGATATTGCCACCCGGGAAGCGACTACCGGTCTGTTCCTGGAATTTACTTCCAGGATTAAGCGATATTATGCAGATCGTTATGGAGAAAACTCTCAACAGTTGAAGGACTGCAGTGATGGCTTCCATTTTGAACCGTCTGTTGCGACAACCATTTATCAGGATATGCTGAATGAGCATAAAGATAAGATTACTGTGCTCTTAATGCGGCAATTTGATGCTGAAAATCAGAATATCTCTATCAAGAACGGGCGTATTGAAAGTATCTGTATCTTGAATCGTGAGAATGGGAAGAAAGAGATTTATCAGGGTGACGTGTTTGTAGATGCTACTTATGAAGGGGATTTGGGAGCAGCTGCCGGTGTGCCTTTTCGTATAGGAAGGGAAAGTAAAACCGAATTTGGGGAACCCGGAGCCGGACGAGCTTATGAATATTGGAAAAGTCTGCCTGCCAGTGGTAGCACTGGGGAAGCAGACAATGCAGTTCAGGCATATAATTATCGGCTTTGTCTGACAAATGATCCTAAAAATCGAGTTCTTTTTCCGAAACCGACATCTTACAATAGGGATGAATATGTGCCATTAATTGAAGACGTATGGACCGGAAAGAATACTCAACGAGTTATGCTGAAAGTGACGGACGAGATGATGGAAGAAAATCGCCGTCATATTGCTGCAGGCAATCCAACCAAGCTACCCGGAGACAGTTGGGGAATCAGAAAGTTGAGCAGTATTGTGAAATTACCCAATCAAAAGACAGATGGCAATAACCAGCATGCTGCATTTATTTCTACCGATTTGCCTGAGGAGAATTGGCCGTGGCCCACTTCATCCTGGGAGTGGAGAGATAAGTTTGCCAAACGTTTAAAAGATTATACATTGGGCTTATTCTGGTTTGCCCAGAATGATCCGGAACTACCGGAGCATTTCCGTAAAGCAATGTTGGAATGGGGATTGGCTAAAGATGAATATCAAGATAATGAATATTTTCCCCGGCAAGTTTATGTACGCGAAGGAAGACGCTTTGAAGGAGTTTATTTCTTCACTGCTAAGGATGCTTTGCCCACAGCATCGGGTGAGCGCCCACCTTTGCATGCTAATAGTGTGACAGCCAGTCATTATGCACTCGATTCACATGCTGCCAGGAAAAGGGAAGCTGGGAGAGCACACTTGGATGGATTTATTAGCTATCCTACAGCTGTCTATACGGTACCATTGGGGGTTATTCTACCCCGAAATGTAGAAAATTTGCTGTTACCTGTACCTGTATCCGGCTCGCATATCGGTTTCTCCACATTGCGTATGGAGCCTTGCTGGATGGCGTTGGGACAGGCGGCAGGTATTGCTGCTTCGTTGGCAATTGACTGCAAAGTGCCTGTACAGGATGTAGATATGTCCAGATTACAAGATTTGTTGGTGGACCAGAAAGCAACGTTGATCTACTTTCGTGATTTACGACCGGAAGATCCTAACTTCCGCTTGGCGCAATATATGGGGCTGAGAGGATATCTGCCCGAATGGAATGCTAATTTGCACGGAGCGATTGATGAAGGAACGCTACAGGAATGGAGTGCATTATGTGGGTTTAAGCCCAAAGCTACTCTCGGAAAGACATCCAGACTGGAAGTTCTGACCATGATTTATAAGCGTATTTGTCAGTAAAACGATAACTTTAACCATGTAAAACAAAGAAATAAAATGAAATTAAAACTAATAATGGGTCTGATAGGAGTTCTGTCGTTTAGTAGTTTTTCTACTCTGCCTTCTTCAGATGATACCGACAAGAAACCACAAGAGAGTTGGGTGATTGGCCCGTTCTTACGTCCTGAGGGAGTTAACCCTGTATTGGTACCACAACCCACCTCTTTCCATTGCCCGATGCGAAAAGAACAGGTGAAGTGGGAGGAGAGTGATGTCTTCAATCCAGCTGCCACCGTGAAAGACGGAAAGATTGTTGTGCTTTACCGTGCCGAAGATAATTCAGCACAAGGTATAGGTAAAAGAACTTCCCGTATAGGTTATGCCGAGAGTGCGGATGGAGTGACTATGAAGAGACTGGACAGTCCGGTACTTTTTCCCGGTGGAGATGAATTTGAAAGCATCGAATGTCCGGGTGGTTGTGAAGACCCGCGGGTAGCAATGACCGAAGACGGACTGTATGTAATGCTTTATACAGCATGGAACCGGAAGACTCCCCGTCTTGCTGTGGCTACTTCCAAGGATCTGAAAAACTGGACTAAGCATGGCCTTGCTTTTGAGAAGGCATATGACGGTCGTTTTGCCAGAATAGCAACGAAGTCAGCTTCTATTCTTACGAAGGTGAAAGGTGGAAAACTGGTTATCGATAAAGTGGATGGCAAGTACTTCATGTATTGGGGAGAATATGCCGTACACGCAGCTACTTCCGATAACCTGACGGACTGGTATCCTGTACTGGATGAGAACAATGAATTATTGAAGATAGCCAAGCCGCGTAACGGATACTTTGATAGCCAGATGACTGAATGTGGTCCTCCTGCCATCCGTACCAAACAAGGCATTGTATTGATGTATAATGGCAAGAATGACAAGAAGAGAGGGGATGTCAACTATCCGGCAGGCGCTTACTGTGCAGGTCAACTTCTGCTCGATTCCAAAGATCCTTATAAAGTATTGGGCCGCTTGGACAAACCTTTCTTCATGCCTGAAGCTCCTTTTGAGAAGAGCGGACAGTATAAAGACGGAACCGTTTTTATCGAAGGATTGGCCTATTATAAGAAGAAGCTATATCTTTATTACGGCTGTGCAGACTCTAAAGTGGCAGTGGCTATATGTGATGATATAAAGCGGCTATTGAAAGTGAAGTAGTGGTATCGGATACCTCAAAGAGTGTGAATTATTATAGTTTTAACAGATAGAACCAAATTGTTATGTACAAGAAAGCATTTACATTATTATTATTATTATTTTCTTTTCAGTTATTAATTGCTCAGAAGAGTCTGCTGAAGAATTTTCCCGAAGGGTATACCCCCGATGAAATCGGTAGACGCATTTCCTATCGTTTTGTAACCGAGAAACATGCATTACATGCCGGAAAATGGATTGGTTATCCCGAAACCTTCTATTGGAACGGTTCTCTTAAATATGCGGCAGCAGCTAAAGATAAAGCACTTATCAAGCTTTTGCAAGCCCGGTTTGAGCATTTGTTTACTACTGAAAAGGCACTGTTGCCTATCAAGAATCATGTCGATTTAAACATGTTCGGCAGCTTGCCTTTGGAACTTTATTGGGTGACGAAGGATGAACGCTATAAAGAAGTGGGATTGCCTTATGCTGATACTCAATGGGAAGTTCCCGAAGATGCTAAACCTGAAGAGAAAGCGTGGGCGGAGAAGGGTTATTCATGGCAAACACGCCTTTGGATTGACGATATGTATATGATTACTATTGTGCAGACGCATGCCTACAAAGTGACCAATGACAGCAAATATATAGATCGTGCAGCTAAAGAAATGGTGATGTATCTGGATGAATTACAACGTCCCAATGGTCTCTTCTATCATGCACCAGATGTGCCCTTCTACTGGGGACGTGGAAACGGATGGATGGCAGCAGGTATGACAGAGTTGCTTCGTTACTTACCTAAGAATCACAAAGACCGTCCCCGCATCATGGAAGGTTATCTGACTATGATGAAGAGTCTGAAGGAATATCAGAATCCGGAAGGACTGTGGAACCAATTGCTGGATGATCCTGAATGCTGGACTGAAACATCAGGCTCTGCTATGTTTACTTTTGCTTTTATTACGGGTGTAAAGAACGGTTGGCTGGATGCCAAAGAGTATGCGCCCGCAGCTCGCAAGGCATGGATGGCTTTAGTGAATTATCTGACCGAGAAGAATCAGGTAAGAGAGATTTGCGTAGGTACCAATAAGAAGAACGACAAGCAATACTACTATGATCGTCCGCGTCGTACCGGTGATTTTCATGCACAAGGTCCTTACCTTTGGTGTGTAGTTGCCCTGATGGAGAAATAATTCATAATTATCGATAAAGCATGAGAATTTTTAAATCTATTTTATTAGGAGGTATGTTGCTGCTGAGTTCCTCGGCAGCACTGGCTCAGGTTTCGCTATCACAGAATAGTAGCGGATCTAACGTGTTTAGTCTCGTTGGCAAGAAGGATAAAGCCTGCGTGTACTATGACGCAAAAGACTTTGAAGTTGTAAAGACTACGGCAGGACTATTTGCAAATGATGTGAAAGAGGTGAGTGGACAGCTTTTGGGCGTTGCTACTACCAAAGAAGCGCCTCAAAAGAACTGTATTATCATCGGCACCTTGGGTTATAATGAGTGGATCGACCAGATGATTGCAAAGAAGAAACTGGATATAGAACCTTTGAAGAATCGTTGGGAAAGCTATCTGGTACAGCTTGTGCGCAATCCGCTTCCGGGTGTGGACAAAGCGTTGGTAATTATAGGTAGCGACCGCAGAGGTACTGCTTACGGGTTGCTTTCTGTATCAAGAACTATCGGTGTGTCTCCTTGGTACTGGTGGGCGGATGCTCCTATCATAAAGAAGGACCAGTTACACCTGAGAGTAGACAAGTATATTTCTAAAGAACCTACAGTGAAGTACAGAGGTATCTTCATCAATGATGAAGACTGGGGACTTTACCGTTGGTCAAGAGATAACTTCGAGAAAGAATTGGGCAATTTCGGTCCTCGGACTTATGCCAAAGTTTGTGAGCTTTTGCTTCGGCTTCAGGCCAACTATTTGTGTCCGGCTATGCACGATGCATCTATGGCATTTCACCGCATTCCTGAGAATAGAGTGGTTGCAGACCGCTTTGCTATCCTTATGGGAGCTTCCCACTGCGAACCGTTATTGTTTAATACGGCAAGTGAATGGAAACGCGATAAGATGGGTGAATGGGATTACATCAATAATAAAAAAGGTGTAGACAGCGTGCTCAATGTCCGTGTGAAGGAATGCGCTCCTTTTGAAAATGTATATACGCTGGCATTGCGCGGACTGCATGACAGAGCCATGAATGCAAGCAATGATATGGGTGATAGAAAGGATATGCTTCAGGAAGCTCTGATGGCGCAAAGACAGATGTTGATCGATGCAATCGGTAAACCGGGAGAAGAAATTCCCCAGGCATTTACTCCTTATAAGGAGGTACTGGACGTATATGATGAAGGTTTGGAACTACCGGATGATGTAACTATCATTTGGCCGGATGATAATTACGGTTATATGAAACGTCTGAGCAGCCCGAAAGAACAGAAACGTTCGGGTCGTTCGGGTGTATATTATCACTCTTCTTATCTTGGCAAGCCTCACGATCACCTTTGGATGAATACGGTTTCTCCTACATTGATGTATGAAGAACTTCGTAAAGCCTATGATGCAACAGCCGACCGCATCTGGTTGCTGAATGCCGGTGACATTAAGTCATGTGAATTTGCAGTGGATTATTTCCTGACAATGGCTTTCGATATTGATGCTTTCAACTTTGAAAGAGCAGCCAATTATCGTACAGAATGGTTGTGTGGAATGTTGGGCGACCAATACCGCAATGAGTATCAGGATGTAGTCAATTCTTTCTATAAGCTGGCTTTTGCACGTAAACCCGAATTTATGGGATGGGGTTACCAGTGGACGACTGATAAACATGGTAGAGAACGGAATACGGATACGGACTTCTCACTGACCAACTATCGTGAAGTGGACAACCGTTTGAGCGAATACCGCCGTATTGGAAGTATCGTAGAGAATATTCTGAATAATATGTCCGATGAGAAACAGAAAGCATGTTTCTATCAGTCATTATATTATCCGGTAAAGGGATGCGAATTGTTGAACAGAATGGTACTGGACGGACAAAGAAACCGTTGGTATGCTATTCAGCAAAGAGCATCGGCTAAGGATTTGAAGAAATCAGCAAAAGCTTGTTATGACAGTCTGGAAGTTATAACCAAAGGATATAACTCACTGCTCGACGGTAAATGGAATCATGTGATGACCATGAAGCAAGGATTTGCGGCTGCTTATTTTGAACTTCCGAAGTTGAGAGATGTTGAACTGGCACCTACAGCCTCTCTGGGTGTAATGACCGAGGGTGAGGCAGTATTGAAAGGTCTGCAAAGCTTCCATTCGTTGCCATGTTTCAATACTTACCTGCGCCAATCTTACTATGTAGATGTATTCAATAAAGGTGCTACTCCGTTGAAATGGAAAACATCTGTAACAAACGATTGGATTTTGGTAAGTAAGAAGTCCGGAGAGACAGCTACCGAAGAGCGTATAGAAGTCTCCATCGACTGGGCAAAGGTTCCGGCTGGTGAGAGAATTCTTGGTACATTGGATATTATGTCCGACCGTGGTGAGAAAGAAAGTGTTTATATCTCCGTCTTTAATCCTACATCTCCTTCATTGGCCGAAATGGACACTCTGTTTGTAGAGAACAATGGATATGTTGCGATGGATGCGGCAAGTTTCCACCGTAAAGTAGAGAATGATGATATTAAGATGATTGTGATTCCGAACCTGGGATTTGAGAATACAGCTGTTCAGTTGGGTAATCCTATGGCAAAGGCACAGCGTACGGCGGGACGTAATACACCGCGTCTGGAATATGATTTCTATACTTTTGAACAGGGATCGGTAGATGTTTACACCTATGTACTTCCTACCTTCCCCATAAGCAAGGATAGAGGATATGCCGGACATGAAGCAACTAATGTTGAGACTAAATATGGCGTATGTATCGATGAGGGTCCCGTTATGAATCCGTCTACTTCTTCCTTTGAATATGCTCAGATCTGGTATGAGAGCGTATTGAAGAATTGCAGAATCAATAAGACGACCCTTCATATAGACAAGCCGGGCAAGCATACAGTGAAAATCATCTGTGGAGATGCCGGAACCGTTTTGCAGAAGGTTGTATTGGACTTTGGTGGTATGAAGCGTTCTTATATGGGACCGCAACCTACCAGAAAGGAATAAAAGAGTGATAAGGTGGTAGAGTGATAGATCACTCTACCACCTTATCACATTTTGTTCATAACCCGATAAAAATGAATCAATCTATGTCTTTTGTGTGTAATTTTTATTTCTTGTCTTGTCACCTTTTCCACCACCATTCCCTCCTCTCAGATACCTTCTGGATGGGGGTACAATGAGTCAGGGACTGAAAGGCATTCAGTCAGTTAGTGAAAGGCATTCAGTCCCTGACTGAATCAGATTCATTCAACGAGTCGGAAGAGTAGCTGCAGGAAAGGAAGAAACTTACGAACTTTTTGTAAGTATAGTTGCTAACTGATGAAATATACGATGAATCATTATTTAACCCCTGATTCGCATAAATATCAATATTACTATGATGAAAAAGTTAATACTTGCCTTTTGTATGTTACAAGGTATCTTGTTATCGTTGGGAGCTCAGGATATGCATCAGAACATAGCATATGCTGACAATAATGTGCGCTTTACGGTTATCTCAGATGGGACACTCCGTTTGGAGTATGCTCCGGATGGTAAATTTGTAGATAACAAATCTTTTGTTGCGGTGAACCGCCTCTATCCGGATGTAGACTACAAGCTGAAGTCAAAAGGGGCGTGGATTGAAATAATGACCTCTAAGATGAGGATGCGTTATAAAAAAGACAGTGGTCAGTTTACCGGAGACAATCTGGTGATTGAAGCGGTGAAAGGGGCATTTCCATTCACTTGGAAGCCCGGAGTGCAGCAAAAAGGAAATCTGAAAGGTACTTACCGCACTCTGGACGGAATGGATGGTGAGACGCAAACTCAAACTTGGGTAGCTGATACCAAGAAAGGGGAACAACTGAAGTTGGAAGACGGTTTGCTGGCTACCGACGGTTGGTCTTTTATTGATGATTCACAAGGACTTCTGTTCGATAACGATCCGGATTGGGAGTGGGCGAAAGAACGTCCCGCCAACGGAGGGCAGGACTGGTATTTCATGGCTTACGGGCATGATTACAAGCAAGCTCTGAAAGACTACACTCTCTTTGCAGGTAAGATGCCGTTGCCTCCCCGCTATGCGTTTGGCTATTGGTGGTCGCGCTATTGGTTGTATTCTGATAAAGAGTTCCGTAACCTGATTGATAATTTTAATACTTATCAGATTCCTTTGGATGTGTTGGTGGTAGATATGGACTGGCATTATACCGAGAAGGGTAAAGGAGGCTGGACCGGTTGGACTTGGAACAGGGATTTATTTCCGAATCCCCAAGGTTTCTTGAAATATCTGAAACAGAATGACCTGAAAATTACTCTCAATCTGCATCCGGCAGACGGAGTGGCTGCATACGAAGAAAACTATACGGAGATGGCGAAAGACATGGGGGTCGATCCTGAGACAAAGAAGACGATTCCCTGGGTTAATTCCGATAAAAAGTTCATCCGGAGTATGTTTAAGAATATACTGGGTCCGATGGAGAAAGATGGAGTAGACTTCTGGTGGCTGGACTGGCAGCAGGGAATGTTTGACCCGAAGATGAAGAATCTGAGTAATACGTGGTGGATCAATTACGCATTCTTTAGTGATATGGAAAAGCGCCGGGAGACTCGCCCGATGTTATATCACCGTTGGGGAGGATTAGGAAACCATCGTTATCAGGTAGGCTTTTCCGGTGATGCGGTGATCTCTTGGAAATCATTGGATTTTCAGCCTTATTTCAATTCTACTGCCTCTAATGTGCTGTATGGCTATTGGAGCCATGACTTAGGAGGACATATCGGTAGTCAGATAGATCCCGAAATGTATACCCGTTGGTTACAATTCGGAGCATTAAGCCCGATTATGCGTACGCATTCTCAGAAAGGGGCTAAATTGAATAAAGAACCCTGGGTGTTCAATAAGGAGTATTGTGACATCATTCGTGAAACAATTCGCCAACGCTATGTGATGGCTCCTTATATTTATACGATGGCCCGCAAGGGGTATGATGACGGAATTTCACTCTGCCGCCCCATGTATTATGATTATCCGGAAAATAAGGAAGCCTATGAGTTCCGAAATGAATATATGTTCGGAGATGATGTGCTGGTTATGCCGGTCACTGCTCCGGTAGAGAATGACTATGCACAGGTGCGTGTATGGTTGCCGGAAGGAGAATGGTATGAATGGCATACAGGTGCTTTGCTGAAAGGGAATCAGATTGTGGAACGCTCTTTTGCCGTTGATGAATACCCCATTTATATAAAGGCAGGTGCCATATTGCCCATGTATCTGGATAATGTGATGAATCTGAATGGCAATGACGAAGAGGTGGCAGTAACCGTTTTCCCCGGTGGAGGCGATACTGCCGAGTTCAAGTTGTACGAAGATAATGGTAATGATAAGAATTATGCATCCGAATATGCTGTGACTAAGTTGAGTTCTGTCCGCAATGGTAATGAACAAACGCTTGTGATAGGTAAACGTGAGGGTGCTTATAAGGATATGCCTCTTGCCCGCCCGTTTAAAGTGAAGGTGCTTTCTTCTCTTATTCCCCAGTCTGTTACGGTGAATGGACATCCGGCTAAATACCAGTACTCAGGTGAAGATTTTGCCCTTTTGATCGATGTTCCTGCTCAGGCTTGCGATCAGGAAAAGGTGGTTAAAATCGTTTATCCGTCTGAAAAGGTCGATCTGAACGGACTTCTTGGAGCATCCCGAAGAATAGCGAAGAGTATGGAACAACTGAAATATCGTAATTCATACATTGTCTTTAAAGAAGAGTTTGGTAAAATGGGAAGTTTGAGTGAAGCAGTGACCTATGCTCCCTCCGAAATGCCCGCTTTGATCGCTGATTTCTGGAAAAGTTATAATGAACTGCCTGCAGTGTTGGAACGACAAGGAATGAAGAGTGATCTTGCAACATGGTTTTTGCAATCTGTTTGTTGGAGCAAGCGATAAATAATAGATAGATGAAACGATATTTGATGATATTTTTGGCCGCTTTCATGGCTTTTCACTATATGGGGGCTTCTTTGCCCTCCCAGGTGGACAGCCATGATATAGCGTCTTTACATGCATGGGGACCTTATTCCAAACGCTATGCAGGCATCTCGCACATACCTGATATGAGTAAAGGAATACGTTTTGATTTCTCCGTGATGCCCGGATATTATCGGAATCGCCAGTTGGTGCCGCATGTCCTGTTTGAATCGTCTTACTATCCATGGGAGATAAATCCGGAGGTGAATCGCATCACTTATCGATATGAACTGGAGTGGAAGGACAAGGTTTATACGGATGTCACTTATTACGTGTTGGATGATAACCGCACACTGGTCGGAATACATTGTGTCAACAATACAGGGATGCCTCAGAATCTGGTTCTGAACCAGATGGCTTATATAGACTATCCTGAGACGTATCCGCAGGTAACTGCTACAGGAGCATCGCGGCTGCAATGGTATAATGCCATTGATTATACGGAGAATGAACCTGTTCGGAAATCGCCTCAATACAGACTGGTATATGATGGGTGGCGGCGGAATGAAGAACGTACTGCTTCGTCTCTCGATGGTTCGATTCTGGGGAGAGGTTTCGGTAGGAGCGAAGGTGACCGCCTGAGTTATCAGGTGAAGATCCTTCCGGATCAGGAAAACGGAGCCATAGGCATCCGATTTAAGGTAAAGAAGGGAGAGAACGCTGTACTACAGCTGAAAGGACTGGTAGAACAATCTGTTACTCTGAAAGGTACGGGAGAATTTTCTTTCGTATCAGTTCTTTATCAGAATAAGAAGGCGGGAGAATACAAACTGGAACTTATTTCGGGCAGTACCGTTGAAATCGGTCTGGATGGATTCTTTATAGGCAGTGCGGATGATATCAGCAATGTAAAAGTAGTCCGTACGCCGATACCTTTTACTCCTGCAATGGAAGTAGGTAAAAACAAGAAAGACTTTATCCTGAAGTACAAAGACTGTGAAAACTATTATGGGGTGGCTTGGAACCATCAGCATTCGGAAGTTCGGGAAATACTGAACGGTGAATTGGAATCTTTCTTCCGGAGAAAGGTGCACGATCATGTCTCGTCAAGGCTGGTTGGAGATAGGAAGTGGCACTATACGAATGCTTTTTTGCGTCCTGTCGTGCTGGAACCAGATTCTGAACAGACCATTTACATGTTGGTATGTACAGGAGATAAGGAACAGGTACAACAAGAATTGCAGAGTTTCCATTCAACTCCGGATAAACTGATTGCGCAGGTTAAATCTACGGAAGGTGCAAAGTCTAAGGATAAAGTGTTACCGGGCGGAGAGAAGTATCTTCTGGGAAATCGTTTATTGCAAGCCTCGCTTTTATCGAATATCGTATATCCGGTTTATACGCAGAAAGAGTACATCAGGCATTTCACACCGGGCAAGAACTGGAATAGTCTTTATACTTGGGATTCCGGATTCATTGCACTGGGACTGATTGATGTGGATCCGGCTAAGGCTTTCGAATGCATCAAGGCTTATACAACTCCGGTAGGGAGTGAATCGGCTTTTATTCATCATGGCACTCCATTGCCTATCCAGATGTATGCTTACGCTGATTTGTGGAACAATAGCCTGTCACGTGAGACCTTGGAATTCTTATATCCCCGACTGAAACAGTTCTTTAACTTTATGGTTGGAAACGATCCTTACTCTACTACCCGGATGAAAGGCTCCGGTCTGCTTCGCACCTGGGATTATTTCTATAATTCCGGTGGATGGGACGATTATCCGCCTCAGCATGCACGTGGGGGGAATAAACTGGTGACTCCTGTAGTTACTTCGGCTTATTATCTGCGGGCTGCGAAAATACTGCGCCTGGCGGCAAAAGAGTTGGGACTGAAAAAGGATATGAAAGAATATGAGCAGGTAATCGGACGACTGTCGAATGCTTTGCAAACCTATTCTTGGGACGAAGAAAGCGGATATTTTGGGTATGTGCTCCATGATTCCTTGGAGAATGCGAAAGAAATCTTACGGTATAAGGATCGGTCGAACTTTAACAAGGGGTTGGATGGAGTGACTCCTCTGACAGCAGGTATCTGTTCTCCGGATCAGGTAAATAGGTTGGTGGGACATCTGTTTTCTTCTGATGAGTTATGGACAAAAGTAGGAATTTCAACGGTAGACCAGTCTGCGCCTTATTATAAAGTAGATGGGTATTGGAATGGTGCCGTATGGTTTCCCCATCAGTGGGTAATGTGGAAAACTCTTTTAGATTTAGGTAAGGGAGAAGAAGCCTATCGGGTGGCGCATACAGCCCTGGATAATTGGGAAAAGGAATGTGAAGCAAGCTATTTCACATTCGAACATTTCATTATCTCTTCGGGAAGAGGAGCAGGGTGGCACCAGTTTTCCGGACTTTCATCACCTATTTTGAACTGGTTTGCTGCCTATTATAAGCCGGGCAAAGTTTCTACCGGCTTTGAGGTATGGATTACGAAGAGCGAATTCAATAGTACTTGTTCTGGATATAAGGCTGATATCTCTTTTGACGATTCGACAAAGGCTCATGAGCGTTGTATGATTGTCTGCATGGATGCAGGATATAAGTATGAAGTATTGTTCAATGGTAAGTCTGTTAAATCCAGATCTGACCATCCCGGAATGTTAGAAATCACATTACCGGCTACTAATAAAACCGGTGAACTTATAATTCGGGCTCTTAATTAGAGTTATTCATAAGAGCATTATTTTCTTTCATATTCAATATTAACCTCTGTGAGGTATAAGATGCCCATTTCGCACACGGTGAAATGGGCATCTTGTGTTATCAGATTAAAACAGATCGATACATTTCATTACAAATGAAACTTTGCAAAATAAGATATTTGTCTCATTACTGATAATTTTGTATCTACCGCCGTTTTATAGCCTTCTGGCTGCGAAAATGAGACGTTTTTTCTCTTTTTAGGGATAAGTTTATTACCGATTATTTAATTGAATCTCTACTTTTGTCTTGCTTTAAAGCCAAGAAAGTCTTTACAATTTTTTAAAATTTAATATTATGAAGCAGAAGATTTCAAAATTCTTTTCTGATGCGAGGATTAGGATGCTACTATTATTCCTGATCTCTACAGTTTATATTCAAGCTCAGTCGGGCAGAATCGTTACGGGTGTCGTTAAAGATGCCGCGGGCGAAACAGTTATTGGAGTAAACGTAACTGTAAAGGGTAATGCTGCTTTGGGTACTATTACCGATTTGGATGGTAAGTATTCATTGAGTGTTCCTGCGCAAAAATCTACTTTAGTGTTTTCATTCATTGGTTATCAAACTATAGAAAAAACGATTGATGCTAACACGAGAACTCTGAACGTAACGTTGGTTGAAGATTCTAAGTTGCTGGATGAAGTCGTTGTAGTTGGTTACGGTACAATGAAAAGAAAAGACGTAACAGGTGCTGTGGCACACGTTGGAGATGAAGTGACCAAGAACAGAGCTGCAACAAATGCTCTTGATTTCCTTGTAGGTACTGTACCCGGTGTGCATATAACACCTTCTACTGAAGCTGGTGGTGGTGCTTCCGGACTTCTGATTCGTGGTAAACAATCATTGAAGGCAAGTACTTCTCCTTTGATTGTTCTGGATGGTGTAGTATTCTATGGTAACATTGGAGATATTAACCCGAATGACATTGAAAGTATGGATATCCTGAAGGATGCCAGCTCTACTGCTATCTATGGTTCTAAGGGGTCGGCAGGTGTTATTCTTATTAATACTAAGAGAGGTTCTTCTGAAAAGCCTATTATTAATGTAAGTACAAAAATCGGTGTGTCGCAAGCAACCTTTATGCCTGAAATGCCTACTGCCGAACAATACATGCAGAGACGTTCTGATTATTATAAGACAATCGACTATTTCAAACCGGGAGACCAACAAAAAGGTTTAGGCTACTATGATAATCCCGACCATCTGCCTGAAGGAGTTTCCCGCGATCAATGGGCTGCTTATGATCCTTCTTTCTCCGGTGATTACATTGAAACCTGGATGCAACGTCTGGAATTCAATCCCATTGAGGTTACCAATTACAAAGCCGGTAAATTCGTTGACTGGATGGACCTTGTTTACCAGAATGGTTTGAGACAAGATTACAGTGCGTCTGTTTCAGGAAAGACAGCGAGAACCAACTATTATGTTTCATTAGGATATACCAATAATGACGGTATTGTTGTAGGCGATCAATTCCGTGCTTCAAGATCACGTGTGAATTTGGATACTGAGATTACAAAATGGCTGAATATCGGTTTGAATGCGCAATTCGTTCATAAAGGTTCGGATGATATTAAGGCGGATACAGGTGCAGCCAAGGCAGCCAGTCCTTTTGGTGATGTTTATGAAGCTGACGGAAGCATCAAAGTTAGACCTTGGGATGACAACCGCGTTGCCAACCCGTTACTGAATCGTTCAGTAGATGATAAATATTACAGAACACAAACCTTCAACTCAAGCGTGTATGGTAAGTTGACTCTTCCGTTCGGATTCACCTGGCAGACTACTTTCAACGTACGTTATGGTTGGAGAAAGGATTATTATTTTGATTCTGATATCAAACCGGGTGTGGTAGCCGGTGGCAAAGCAAAACGTGTGGACTACTCTGACTACGAGTGGAGCATTGATAATATGCTGAAGTGGAACCGCACTTTTGCTAAAATACATAACTTTGATTTTACCTTTGTGTATACTGCTGAAAAATATCAGAACTGGCAAAGTACGGGAAACAATGAAGGTTTCCAACCGAATGGTGCATTGAGTTATCATGGCATTCAGGCCGGTATTACTCCTACTGTCAGCGCAAACGATGAAATGCAGACTGGTAATGGTTTATTATGGCGTTTGAACTACTCTTTGATGGACCGTTATTTGCTGACCGGTTCTGTACGTCGTGATGGTTTCTCTGCTTTTGGACAGAACAATCCTTTCGGTGTATTCTCTACAGTTGCTGCCGGATGGCGTATGTCAGAAGAAAAGTTCTTGAAGGATGTGAAATGGATTAATAACCTGAAACTGCGTCTCTCTTGGGGACAGACCGGTAACCGTGACATCGGTCGTTATGCCGCTTTCTCAAGATTGACTATTACCAATGTTATTCAGAATGGTGTAAACTATAAAGGTGTATATCCCTCAAGTTTGGCCAACAGAGATTTGAAATGGGAAACGACTACCGGTTTTAACCTCGGTGTCGACTTCGGGTTGTTCAACAACCGGTTAAGCGGTTCTGTGGAACTTTATAAGAATAAAACGAACGATTTATTGATGGACCGTGCCATGCCCGAAATCTCCGGATACGGTAAGATTGCCTCCAATCTGGGAGAACTTGCCAATCAGGGTGCTGAGTTGACTTTGTCAAGTGTAAACGTGAATACTCGGAATGTACGTTGGGGTACTACCTTCACTTATTCTACTAACAAGAATGAAATCAAACATCTGTATGGTGATATGATTGACGTGCTGGATGCAGAGGGTAACGTTATCGGCCAGCGTGAGGATGATGATGTACAGAACGGCTGGTATATCGGACATGCTATTGATGAGATCTATGATTATAAGTGGATTGGCGTATGGCAACTGGGTGAAGAACTGGAAGCTGCAAAATATGGTAAACAACCGGGTGACCCGAGATTGCTGGATGTCAATAATGATGGTAAGATTAATGACGATGATAAACTTTGGTTGGGTACAAAGACTCCGAAACATCGTATGACATTGAGCAGTGACCTGAATCTGTTCAAATGTATCAACTTCTCTTTCGTACTGCGTGGAGAATTCGGCTGGATGGATATTGATAATCTGCCAAGAAACGAAACTAATCGCTTCTACAATACTTCAAACTCTGTTTGGACTGAATATTGGACGCCTTGGAATCCAAATTCAAAATACGCCCGTTTAGGTGCGAACATTGATAGCCCGGGTGTGAATATTTACGAAAAGAGAAACTACGTAAGAATGCAGAATATGGCATTGTCTTATACATTCCCGAAGAAACTGATTAACAAGTTCATGATTGATAACCTGAGATTCAGTATCAATGTGGATAACGCTTTCGTTATCTCTAAGTGGAGAACTTCCGATCCTTTGACTAAGGCTATCACTCCACGTATCTGGACATTCGGTGTAGACATTACCTTATAATCTGATAGAACGATAATTAAATAAAGATATTCAAATGAAAACAAAGAAATATATACTAAAAGGTCTGGCAACCTGCCTGATAGCTGCCGGTCTTTCTGCTTGTGTTGATCTTGAACCGAAAGCGATGTCCTTTCTGACGCCGGAAAACACTTTTGTGGATAAAGCAGGTTTAGAAACCATGCTTCGCCTTTGTCGTAAACAAATGAACTTTGAATGGTTCGGAGATGCTTTCAATTCTGGAAACTGTGAAACCTATTCTGTGTATGAATATGCTTGGTCTGACCTGGCTGTAATGGGTGGTCCTGAGACGAAGGAAATCCATAATATGGTGACTCAGCTGACTCCTACTACCAATATGTATCTGCACTTACGTTATTGGGTTTTCGGCTGGAATGGTATCAAGTATGCTAATACTGTCATTACCCGTGCCCCGGAAGCTGATGGTATGGCTTCGGAAGAAGACAGAAATGCTTGTCTTGCCGAAGGATATTTTCACCGTGCTTACTGGTATTATCTGCTGACTAACCAGTTTGGAGATATACCTTGGATCGGAGAAGAAATTACCGGTGCAAAGCTGGACTTTAATACTGTTTCCCGTAAAACGATCTTGGCTAATATCAAGAAAGATATGGAATATGCCATACAATGGTTACCTAAAGATGTGATCCGCGGTGCTGTGAGCAGAGCAGCAGGTGAACATCTACTGGCTAAGATATGTCTGGCTACGGGTGACTTCCAACAGGCAGTAGACGCAACAACCCGTTGTATTAACGATTATGGATTGCACTTGATGACCGAACGTTTCGGTATTAATGCGGATGATAAGAGCAAAGATGTTTATAATGACTTGTTCCAGGAAGAAAATATCAGTATTGTTGAGAACAAGGAAGGTATCATGATCGGTCAGGAAATTTATGGTTTGGATGGATGTTCTTCTCCAAGTGGCTCAAAGCGTAAACGTAATTTCGTGCCGCAGTGGCATGCCGGAAGCAAAGTGAAGACACCGGACGGAAAGAATGGGACAACGGACGCTTCGGGTATCTACGATGGGTACGAACAATTGGAAGAGCTGGGTAGAGGTCTTGCCAAGATACGTCCTACCAACTATGCACAATATGAGTTGTGGAAAGATTGTGGTGACGATATGCGTCATAACTCCAATAACTGGTTCGATAAATCACGTATCAAATATAATTTGCCGGCTTCAAAAGGGGGTAGTAGCAAATACTTCGGCCAACCGGTGGATCCTGCTTACTGTACGGATACCATGCGTTGTTACTTCTCTTTCCCGATTGTGAAGGTTCTGATTGACAAAGATGATCCAAATGCAGGAGGTAAAGTTCCTGTAGGTGGTTTCACAGACCAGTATATTTTCCGCCTTGCCGAGACTTACCTGAACAGAGCTGAAGCTTACTGGTGGTTGGGTAAGAATGATCTGGCTACTGAGGATGTGAATACAATCCGTCGTCGTGTGAATGCACCGGAACTTTCATCTGTTACATTGGAAGATATTCTGGATGAAAGAGCCAGGGAATTGTTCTTGGAAGACCATCGTAAGTCCGAGTTGACTCGTATTGCTTTCCTGAAAGCAGAAAAGGGTATAGATGGATATTCTCTTGATAACTTCTCTGAAAAGAACTGGTATTATGACCGTATCATGGAAAAGAATAATTTCTTTGCAACGGAATACTATTATTCAACCAATGCCTTTATCATGAAACCATATCATGTGTTGTGGCCTGTTCCGCGTAATGCTATAGAATCCAATACTCAAGGTCGTATCAATCAGAACTACGGTTACGATGGTTATGAAGATAATATTCCTGTAGAAGAACTTGAAAAAAGATATAATAATTGATTATGAGAAGTAAATATATATTGTTTGCCTTGGCTCTGACAGGAGCCTTGGCATCCTGTTCGGATGATGATAATAATAAAAAGCCGGTTTATAACAACCCTTATTCAAACCCGCTGACTAACTACAGTGCGGCTGATCCGACAGTTTGGAAAGAAAACGATCATTCGTTCTATGTATATGCTACCAACACATCTGTAATCCGCAAATCAACAGATTTGATCCATTGGACAGATGGTGGTAAAATGTTTGAGAAGAAACCTTCGTTTGTTACTGAATCTGGTGCGGCAGTATGGGCTCCGGACATTGAGAAGATTGGTGATAAATACATTCTGTATTATGCTATGTCTGCTATGGGTAAACCTGCATCTGCCGGCATTGGAATTGCTTCTGCAGATTCTCCCGAAGGTCCCTTCTCATTGGATATATCTGTTGATGGAAAGGGTAAGTTATTTACTTCAAATGAGATTAATGTAAGAAACTCTATCGATCCTTGCTTTTTTGAGGACAATGGACAAAAATGGCTGGTTTGGGGTAGTTTTAATGGTCTTTATGCAGTAAAATTGAATGCTGACGGAACAAGAGTATATCCCGACCTTGCAACTGCAAAGAAAGAAAGAGTACAGGTTGCGGGTACTGCTTTTGAAGCACCTTACATACATAAGCGTGGTGATTATTACTATATGTTTGCATCTGTAGGTTCGTGCTGTAACTCTATGTTGAGTACGTATACTACTGTTGTCGGACGTTCTACTTCCTTCTTAGGCCCGTACGTGAATAAGAATGGAGAATCAATGCTTGATAATAAATATGAGGTTCTTATCAGAGCTAATGATCGCTTTGTAGGTCCTGGCCATAATTCGGAGATTGTGACGGATAGCGAAGGTAATGAGTGGATGTTGTATCACAGTTATGACAGACACACTCCAAGCAAAGGACGTTATCTGATGATCGACCGGATTGTTTGGGAGAATGATTGGCCGGTAATTGCTGGTAATAGTCCATCTACCGAAGCAGAAGCACCGGTTTGTAAATAGTAATAGTGAATATATGCAGAAAATATTGTTAATAGGAGCTTTTCTCGCCATAAGCTGTTTGCTTATGGCGAAAAAGCCCGTCAAGAGCTATCAGAATCCGGTTATAAACTATAGTTTGCCTGATCCTTCTATTATCAAAGGAGAGGATGGTTACTATTACCTGTATGCCACCGAAGATATTCGAAACTTGCCTATTCATCGTTCGAAAGACTTAGTGGAGTGGGAATATGTGGGTACTGCTTTTACTAAAAGCACTCGTCCGGGCTTTGAACCCAAAGGAGGATTATGGGCTCCTGATATCAATAAAATAGGTGATAAATATGTACTTTATTATTCCATGTCCGTTTGGGGAGGTGAGTGGACTTGTGGCATCGGATGTGCTACTGCCGATAAGCCTGAAGGTCCTTTTAAGGATCATGGGAAAATGTTCCGTAGCAATGAAATCAATGTACAGAATTCCATAGATCCTTTCTATATAGAGGATGGAGGAAAGAAATATCTCTTCTGGGGTAGTTTCCGTGGAATTTATGGTATTGAACTGTCGGATGACGGACTTTCTATAAAGAAAGGTGCTAAACTCCGTCAGGTAGCGGGGACAGCCTATGAAGGAACATATATTCATAAAAAAGATGGCTATTATTATTTCTTTGCATCCATAGGTACTTGTTGCGAAGGATTGAAGAGCACTTATACTACAGTTGTAGGCCGTTCGAAGAAGCTTTTTGGACCTTATGTTGATAAGAGTGGTAAGAAGATGCTGGATAACCACCATGAAGTACTGATTCATAAGAATGATGCTTTTGTAGGTACCGGGCATAATTCAGAGATTGTAACGGATAAAGCAGGTAATGACTGGATGTTCTATCATGCGGTGAGTACTAAAAATCCCGGAGGTCGCGTGCTGATGATGGATAAGGTGAATTGGAAAGACGGATGGCCATCAGTGGCCGGCAATTCTCCATCGATAGAAGCCGAAAGGCCTGAAATGTAAAATAGTAAAATGAAGATTGAATATGAGGTTAAAAAGATTGTTTTTAGGGATAATGCTTTCTGTGGGCATTGTAAATATAGGAGCGGCAAATTATATTCCTGAGAATGTTTCCATTTCTTTAAAAGTTCCGGGTAATGACGCCCGGCACTATTCGCTGACTCTCCAGAAGCAGCAGGACGGTGTGTATACCTGCCAGTCTTCCGAGCAGTTGCCATTGGCTATTACCCGCGAGGTAGTGGATAAAGATGGCAAGCAGCGTATCAACGTTGTCATCAAAGCCTTGGATACTGTTTATTTCAACTATGGCGAGCAAATAAAAACCGGATACCGTCATTCCGATTGCCAGTTCTATATGCCCGGCTTCTGGTACCGCCAGAATCTTCGTTCTCCCGAAAAGGCGCCTTCTTTCCATACCTCGGATAGC